>DOYB01000257.1 GCA_003518745.1 Selenomonas sp.
ACCGGATACAACATAAAGGGGGACCCTGCCGGAAAAATCAATTTGGAGGCTCTTTGCAAGGCAATGGGATTCCAAAGGGTAAGGGTGGTAGATCCCTACAATCTGAAGGAATGCGAACAGGCTATCACCGAAGAGCTGGCTGTTCCTGAAGCATCTGTCATTATTTCCCGCCGGCCCTGCGCCCTTTTGAAGAAGGTCAAGCATAAGGCGCCTCTTGCCGTTGACAAGGATAAGTGCATAGGCTGCAAGTCCTGCATGCGGGTTGGCTGTCCTGCCATATCCATAAAGGATGGCAAGGCCGTGGTGGATGCCACCCAGTGTGTGGGCTGCGGAGTATGCGAGCAGCTGTGCCCCAAACAGGCGTTTTTCAGCACGGAATCTAAGGGTTAAGGAGGCGGCGCTATGGAAACGAAAAATATAATAATCATTGGCGTCGGCGGTCAGGGTTCTCTTCTCGCAAGCAAGATCCTGGGTGACCTGCTGCTTCGTCAAGGCTATGATGTCAAGGTATCTGAAGTTCATGGAATGTCCCAGCGCGGGGGCAGTGTCATAACCTATGTAAGATTTGGCGATAAGGTGTATTCCCCTGTGGTTGATGAGGGAGAGGCCGATTTCATAGTCTCCTTCGAGATACTGGAAACGGCAAGATGGCTTTCCTGCCTGAAACCGGGCGGACAGATAGTGACTAATACCCAGCAGATAGACCCCATGCCGGTAATCACGGGAGCCGCGGCATACCCTGATGGATTGGTGGAGAAGATAAAGGCGAAGGGTATCAAGATTGATGCTATGGACTGCCTGTCCCTCGCAAGGGAAGCAGGTTCGCCAAAGGCAGTTAATATTGTACTTCTCGGCAGGCTTTCCCATTATTTTGACATCAGTGACGAGGTCTGGCAGGAGACCTTGAGTGCCAATGTTCCGCCCAAATTCCTCGATATCAACAGGAAGGCTTTCGAATTGGGAAGAAATAAGGCGTAAACCTTTACACAAAAGGGATTGCACGCATTGCGGGCTTATGATAGAATGCAATGGAATTTGAGTTGAGGAAGTGATGGTGGTGTCTCCCAATTTACCTGATATGTCGGATAAGCTGCATGAATTAAAGGATGATTGCATCAGCTTCGTCAATGAGCTAAAGCGAAAATGCTGCTCTTTCTTTAATAAATCCAATGAAGAAACGTCTGTTGACGATATATTGAGTGACATCACGAGCGATGGACTGTATAGCAGGAAGTGGATCATAATCGCTGTCCTCGTTGCGTTACTTTTCTTGTCAGGCTGTTCTGCTGCAATCCTACTGTCGGATTCTTCCAATCTCGCAAGCAGTAACGAAGAAATAATTATTCAGGTCAGACCCGGAGACAATGCCCGGATAATTGCGGAAAAGCTTGAGGATAACGGAGTAATCCCGAATCGCCATAAGTTCTTCTGGTACGCGAAGTGGCTTGGGGAGGAAAATAACTTTAAAACCGGAGCATATATTTTCCACGGCAATATGGACATGAATGAGGTTATAAACGCGCTTGTGTCAGGCTCCACTTCCGTAGCCCGCTTCACCATACCGGAGGGCTTCGGTGTCAAGGAAATCGCGGAAAGACTGGAGCAGGAAGGCATTGCGGATAAGAACGAATTCCTGAAAAAGGCAAAGGACTTTGCTCCCTATAGTTACATGAAAAAGCAGAAGGATGTCCGCTATGCGGCTGAGGGCTTTTTGTTCCCTGATACCTATACGGTTGAAAAGGGTACAGATGTGGACCAGCTTCTTGAAATCATGGCGAAGGACATGGATGAAAGACTGACGCCGGAGCTGAGAGAACGCGCCCAAAATCAGAATCTCACGATTTACGAGCTTATAACCCTTGCCTCATTAGTGGAGAAGGAAGCTAGATATGACGAGGACCGTCCCATAATAGCCCAGGTTTTTTTCAAGCGCTTGGAGATAGGGATGCCATTGCAGACGGATGCTTCCTTGCAATACCTATTGGACGAGCCCAAGGAAGATGTCTCCATAGCGGATACCAAGATAGAATCACCCTATAATACCTATCAGAATATGGGCCTTCCTCCAGGTCCAATAGCGAGTCCCGGCATGAAGGCAATAGAGGCAGTGCTTTATCCCGCTGATACAAACTATCTCTACTTCGTGGCTGACAGGGATGGCCACAACCACTATTCGGATAACTATTCCACCCATCTTGATCTGGTTGACCAAGTCAGATGAAGCGATACAGTGCCTGTGGAAATAGCATGGAGGTAACGGATGGTCAAAGCTAAACCTGAGCTGCTGGCACCTGCAGGCAGTATGGAAAAGCTGAAGGCTGCGATACTATTTGGCGCGGATGCCGTTTATCTTGGAGGTAAATCCTTTGGGCTCCGCGCCTTCAGCAGCAATTTCAGCAGGGCAGGACTAAAGGAAGCCGTCGAATTTGTTCACAGTCATGGAAAACGTGTTTATGTGACGGTAAACATCTATGCCCATAACTCAGATATCGAGGCTATGGGGGATTATTTGAGTTATTTGCGGGATATTTCGGTGGATGCTCTCCTTATTTCGGATTTAGGCGTTTTTCAACTAGCGAGGGAGATTATCCCGGAAATGGAGCTGCATGTCAGCACCCAGGCTAATATAACAAATTGGAAATCCGCGAATGTTTGGGGAAGCATGGGGGCTAAGCGGATTGTGCTGGCGCGTGAAATGTCCCGGAGTGAGATTCGTGAAATCCGCGGGCACTTCGGCGGCGAAATTGAAATGTTCGTCCATGGAGCCATGTGCATTTCCTATTCCGGAAGATGCTATCTCAGCAGTTACATGACAGGTCGTGACGCCAACCGTGGCGGCTGCGCCCAGCCCTGTCGATGGAAATACAATCTGATGGAGGAAAACCGTCAGGGACAGTTCTTCCCGGTAGAGGAGGATGAACGGGGTACTTATATCATGAACTCCAAGGATATGTGCCTGCTGCCCCATTTAAAGGACGTAATAGAAAGTGGCGTAAACAGCCTTAAGATTGAGGGGCGCATGAAAAGCGTCCACTATGTCGCAAGCGTGGTCAAGGCCTATCGAATGGCCATAGACAGCTATTTTGAAAATCCTGATGGATTTACCGTGAAAGCTGAATGGCTTGAGGAATTGGAGAAGGTTTCCCATCGTGCCTATACCACCGGTTTTTATTTCCATCCACCCACAGAGGAGGATCAAATCTACGGAACCTCATCATATGAGCAAACCTCCGAATTTGTCGGGCTTGTCAAAGATTATGATGAGGCAGGCGGTATCGCGACAGTTGAGCAGAGGAACAATATGAAACTGGGGCAGGAGATTGAATTTTTCCAGCCAAAGGGTGAGGGCTTTCGGCAGAAACTTGAGAAGATGTACGACGAGGAAGGCAATCCCATAGCTGTGGCTCCACACCCACAGCAGATATTGAAGATTCCAGTAAGGCAGGCTGTTATGCCATGGACAATTCTACGAAGAGATATATGATGTATGAAAGGAGTTGTATCTGATGGGTGAGGTAGTGCGCTATTTTGGACGTGCCACCGGACGCGTTCAGGGGGTTGGATTCCGCTATTTCGTGCAGCAGAACGCAAGGGAACTCCGTATGACCGGCTGGGTCAAGAACATGGATGACGGTTCTGTAACCATGGAGCTTCAAGGAAGTCAGGATCAGATTGACGACTTGGAAAAACGCATCCTGAAGGGCAATTATTTCGTCCATGTAAATGAACTGAAGCTGGAGCAAATCGCGCCGGTTGAGAAAGAAAAGCTTTTTGACATCCGCTACTGATGGGAGGAACAGAATGAAGAAAATACTTGTTCTCCATGGCCCTAACCTGAATCTTTTGGGCACGCGGGAGCCGGAAATTTATGGACGAGATACCCTTGATGATATAAACGAAATGCTTAGGAAACGCGCCGGTGAGGCCGGTATTCAGGAGATTGACTTTCTGCAGTCCAATTATGAGGGCGAACTGGTGGAAGCAATACAGAAGGCCAGAGGCAAATATGGGTTTATCCTGCTGAACCCCGGAGCCTTTACTCATTACAGCATCGCCATACGGGACGCAATCTCTGCCATCGACGTACCTGTCATTGAGCTTCACCTTTCAAATGTCCACAATCGTGAGGAATTCCGCCACCATTCTGTTCTTTCTCCCGTGGTCATGGGGCAGGTTGTAGGCTTTGGAGTTGACAGCTATCTGGGTGCTTTGGATATTGCCATCAGAAAGTTGGAGCGTATGGAAGCATGAATGGAAATAGATTGGATGCTGTCAGAAATTTGATGGAGGAGCATGATATCGATGCGCTCCTTATAAACAAGCTGGTTCATTTACACTATTTCAGCGGTTTTCGTGGAGACGACTCAGCCCTGTTGATTTTCAAGGATCGTGCTCTCCTCATTACCGACAGCAGATACACAGAGCAGGCAGCGGCAGAAGCACCTGACTTTGAAATAATCTGCCAGAAGGATGGTCTTTGGAAAAAAGTTTCCGAGTGTGTCAATGAAGGTGAAATCAAGGTTTTAGGCTTTGAGAGCAACGCCGTTCTTTACGAAACTTATGAAAAGCTCAGGAAGCTTATGGGGCAGGTGGAATTCAAAGGAGTAAAGCTTGACGAGCTCCGGCAGGTGAAGGATGAGGAAGAGATTGCTCTCATTCGAAAAGCCTGTGAAATCGCGGATTCTGCTTTCCTTGACATCATAGAATTTATCCGGCCCGGAATCAGCGAGATTGAGGTCGCGGCAAGACTGGAGCAGTACATGCGAAGCCTTGGTTCCGAGAGGCCCGCCTTTGCCACTATAGTAGCCTCAGGAAAACGGGGCAGCATGCCGCATGGAATTGCATCAGAAAAGTTGATTGTTTCGGGAGAATTTGTTACAATGGACTACGGTGCAGTGTATAAGGGCTACCATTCGGATATAACTCGCACTATTTGTGTGGGGAAGGCGGATGATGAACAGCGCCGTGTCTACGAGGCAGTGCTGAGCGCGCAGCTTATGGGTCTTTCCAATGTGACTGCAGGAGCCTCTGGAAAGGCTGTGGATAAGGCCGCCAGGGACTGTCTGAAAGCGGCGGGATTGGACGAGTATTTCGGACACGGTCTTGGACACAGCTTGGGGCTGGAGATTCACGAGGAACCAAGGCTGTCTCCTAAAAGTAATTGCGAGCATCTGCTTAACAATATGCTGGTGACGGTAGAACCCGGTGTATATATCCCCGGATGGGGAGGAATTCGCATCGAGGACACTGTTCTGGTGAAAGACAGTGGGGGAGAACCGTTGACCCTGTGTACCAAACAGCTTTTAGAAGTGTAATAAATGTTATGGAGGTTTTCATCAATGATTTCAAGTACAGATTTCCGCACAGGCCTTACCATCGAGATTGACGGTGGAGCATGGCAGGTTGTAGAGTTCCAGCATGTTAAGCCGGGCAAGGGTGCTGCTTTCGTGCGCACGAAGATCAAGAATGTTGAGACAGGCGCTGTTGTTGAGCGTACCTTTAACCCAAATGAAAAGATGCCGGCTGCGCATCTTGACACCAGGAAGATGCAGTATCTCTATGAAACCGATGGAATGTATACGTTCATGGATACTGAGACCTATGAGCAGACAGAGCTTAACAAGGAACAGTTGGGAGACGCGCTTAACTATCTCATGGAGAACATGGAAGTCAGCCTCCAGACCTTCAAGGGGCGCATAATCGGTATTAATCTTCCCAATTCCGTAGAACTCAAGGTTACCGAGTGCGAGCCCAGTGTGAAGGGAAATACGGCTACTGGCGCTACCAAGAATGCTACCGTAGAAACCGGCTATGTGGTCAGAGTTCCCCTCTTCGTCAACGAAGGGGACGTTCTTCGTATCGATACCCGCACCGGAAATTACATCGAAAGAGCTTAAGCTTCAAATTAAGCGTAACGAGATCAGTTTTCTGTTTCCCGTTGCGCTCTTTTTTTCACCATCTACTACTTTCTTTTGCAAAGGAATTGGAGTATACTATAAAAAAGTTCTCTCTGTGAGAACAAATGTTCTTTTTCAAAAGAAAGGACTGGTGAATTTGGAACGTTTCAAATATGTGGCTAGGACTGCCACCGGAGAACTGCAGGAAGGAACCTTGGATGCCGAAAGCTTGAGGGAGGCAGCCGGGATACTTCGGGAGCAGGGAATGTTTGTTATTAAGCTGTTGCAATCCAAGGGTGACAGGACATTTTTTCCGGTACCTCAATCCGCGGGGAATCCCAAATACGCGGCGCTTTTCTGCAGACAGCTTTCTGTGATGCTGGATGAGCAGCCCCTTAATGAAATCCTCGATATGCTTTCCAAACAGAAAGGGGATAGGAAATATCGGGAAATGGTGCAGGGGATACGCCAGCAGATTGAAATGGGAAAAAATTTGTCAGAGGCTATGGGGAAGTTCAGAGAGTTTTTTCCCGCAAATGTAATCCATATCGTAGAGGCAGGTCAGGAAAGCGGCAGTCTTTCAAATGTCCTGGAGCGTTTGGCAGACTTTCTGGAAAAGGAATATGCCGCCAGACAGAAGCTGGAATCTGCGATGCTATATCCGATTCTCATAGGGATTGCTGTTATTTGCGCCATATGCTTCATGGTAGTTTTCATTCTCCCAACCTTTGTAGTCCTGTTTGAGAATTTCCAGACAGAGCTTCCCCTTCCCACCAGAATTCTTCTGGCTCTGGGACGTTTTGCCGAGGTTCACGGCATGTGGATACCTGTAATAACAGCCCTTGCTTTTGCCGGATTTGTCTGGATTTTGAGACAGGAAACGGTTCGGTATTTCATTGACTATTGGATTCTGCGTATTCCCTTTATTGGCTCATGGCGGCAGGATACTGAGTGGATGCACATACTGAGTACACTGGCTGTAGAACTGGAAAGCGGTATGCGTATAGACGTTGCTCTGCGCATGGTTCGCGAGGTTCCATCCAACAGATATCTGCGGCAGTTTCTGGGAGAGCTTGAAGAAAGCGTGAGCCACGGATACCCGCTGGTACACATTCTTGGAGCATGCCCGGTATTTCCTCCTATGCTTTTGGAATTGATAGCCGCGGGAGAGAATACAGGTCGGTTGGAGGAGATGCTTCGTAAAGCCGCGGATTACTGTGAGCTTTCGTCAGAGAATTTTTCACAGAGGCTTCAAGCGATGGCCGAACCTTCGATGCTGCTGTTGCTTGGCGGGGTAGTGATGGGTTTCGTGCTGTCCATTGTCCTCCCATTGATGGAAATGATGGATCAGGCGATGTAGACACTATTAAGTACTCATAATGAAAGTGAGGAATGACTATGCAAAAATCCAAAAATATAGAAACCTTTTTAGGCTGCGATTGTGATTATGAGGAATCCAGAATAGTTTTATTTGGAGCCCCCTTCGACAGTACTACATCCTATAGGCCTGGAACCCGATTCGCGAGCCGGACTATGAGGGCTGAGTCCTACGGTCTTGAGACCTACAGTCCGGGACAGGATCTTGATCTTGAAGATGCCAAGATTTATGACGGCGGGGATTTGGAGCTCTGCTTTGGGGATACACAGCTTGCGTTGAATGATATAGAAGCCTATGCCAAATCCATATTAAGGGATGAAAAGATTCCTTTCCTTATTGGGGGAGAGCATCTTGTAACGCTTCCAGCCTTTCGAGCTGCCCACGAAAGATATGAAGATATAATGGTCATACATTTCGATGCCCACACTGATTTGCGTGACGATTATCTTGGCGCCAGGCTGTCCCATGCCACCGTGCTTAGGCGTATATGGGATATTACGGGTGACGGACGTATTTTCCAGTTTGGGATCAGGAGCGGCGAAAGGGCAGAGTTCTACTGGTCCAAGGAGCATACAAGCCTGAGAAAATTCGATTTTGTCGGCTTGGAAAGGGCCATAGGGGAATGCGGAAACAGACCGGTCTATCTTACCATTGATTTGGACGTGATGGACCCATCATGCTTCCCTGGAACCGGAACACCTGAAGCCGGAGGTGTAACGTTCCTGCAGCTGCTTGAAGCAGCCCTTAAGGTAATACGAGGCTGCAATGTGGTGGCATGCGACATGGTTGAGCTTTCTCCTCCCTATGACCCCAGTGGTTATTCCACCGCTACGGCACTTAAGCTGTTGAGGGAGATGCTGTTGGCACTTGAGGCTCCATACATAAAATGAAATGTCTTGAATACACGGAAGCTAAAATCATACTGCGCCTTGTGCTCGCTAAGATTTCATAGTAGAATATTATCTAGGTTTTTATTTTTTGGAGGAAGAGGGAAAAGGTATGATTATTGGAACTATCGATACTATGATGCTTGAAAAACTGACATATCCTGCCGCAATCTGGGAAGCATTGGAATATCTTAGTTCTCAGGATTTCATGAAGATGGCCGATGGAAAGTATTCCTTTGGTGACAAGGGCATGACCGCAACTTTACAGCGCTATATGACTCGCCCCACGGAAGAATGTCTCCCCGAGGCCCATGAAAAATTCATTGATATCCAGTTCATGGTGGATGGTGAGGAATTCCTTGGCTGGTGCCCGCTCAGCCCTGACCTGGTGATACACGAAAACTATGACAAGGAAAAGGATGTAATTTTCTATGAAAGCCTTGTACCTGACAGCAGCGTCGTGCTGTTCCCCGGAAGCTTCGCGGTGCTTTATCCCGGCGATGTTCACCGTCCATGCTGTGCGTTGGATGAGCCGGAACAGGTAGTTAAGGTCGTGGTAAAGATACCCGTTGAGCTTGTGCTGTAAGCAAGACGAAGAAACATCCGATTTTCACCAGACCTTACATGAAAGCATCAAGTCAGTCTGCGCATGTAGTGTCGTTGGCTTGACTTCTTGAAACTTCATAGTAACATAATAATATCAATGTATGTGGATATCGCTGTGATTGTAGTTAACGGGGATTTCCTTACGAACTGGAGGATAATCGTTTATGACGGTAAGACGGATTTTTGTGGAAAAACGACAAGGCTTCTTCGACATACCTGCACAGCAGCTTTGTGAGGATTTAATAGAAACCTTTCGGCTAGTTGAACTGAAGGCTGTACGCATCATGCAGCGCTATGACATTGAAGGCTTAAGTGACGAGGAATACCATCGTGTGAAACACATAGTTTTTTCAGAGCCTCCCGTGGATGTCCTTTACGAAGAGAAGCTGCCTGACTTTCCCAATTCCCGTATTTTCGCAGTGGAGTATCTGCCCGGTCAGTATGATCAGAGAGCAGACTCGGCCGCTCAATGTGTTCAGTTGATTACGCAGAAGGAGCGCCCGATTATTCGCACAGCCAAGGTAATCGTGCTGGTTGGTAACATTGACGATGAAACCTTCAAGAAAATTAAAGCATACTCCATAAACGCGGTAGAATCCAGAGAAGCATCACTTGAAAAGCCTGCCAGCCTTGAAATGAAGACCGATATTCCGCCTGATGTTGAAGTCCTTGACGATTTCCTCAATCTGGACGATGGGGGATTGAAGCTGCTTCTGGCAGAGCGTGGCTTCGCCATGAGCTTTGAGGATTTGAAGTTCTGCCAGAAGTACTTCCGCACAAAGGAATTTCGCCCGCCTACCATCACCGAACTAAGGGTCATTGACACCTATTGGTCTGACCATTGCCGTCATACCACCTTTACTACGGCAATCGATATGGTAAACATAGAGGATGGTTATTACAAGCCTGCAATAGAGGGTGCCTATAATCTTTATCGTCAGGACCGTGACAAAATCTATGGGGGAGAGCTCCGTGATGTAACTCTGATGGATATTGCTGTAATGGGCATGAAGGCACTCCGCAGTGAGGGACGTCTGGAGGATTTGGACCAGTCAGAGGAAATCAACGCATGCAGTATCGTTGTTCCTGTTAATATAGAAGGTACGCAGGAAGACTGGCTTGTAATGTTCAAGAACGAGACCCATAATCACCCAACGGAGATAGAACCCTTCGGCGGAGCGGCCACCTGTCTTGGGGGAGCGATTCGCGATCCGTTGTCAGGAAGGTCATATGTTTATCAGGCAATGCGTGTAACCGGAGCCGCGGATCCAAGACGCAGTATAGCGGAAACCCTGCCGGGGAAATTACCCCAGAAAAAAATTACTTTGGGGGCGGCAGCCGGCTATAGCTCCTATGGCAACCAGATAGGTCTCGCGACTGGACAGGTACGTGAGATATATCATGAAGGCTATTTGGCGAAGCGTATGGAGATTGGCGCGGTCATAGGCGCGGCCCCAAAGGCCAACGTGGTGCGTGAGCGTCCACAGCCCGGTGACATAGTCGTTCTGGTTGGGGGACGTACTGGGCGTGATGGCTGCGGCGGGGCTACCGGCTCTTCAAAAGAGCATACGGAGGAATCCTTGACCAGCTGCGGCGCGGAGGTTCAAAAGGGTAATGCTCCCACAGAGCGAAAGCTCCAGCGTTTATTCCGCAATCCCATGGCCAGTCTCATGATAAAGCGCTGCAATGATTTCGGTGCAGGGGGCGTGGCTGTTGCTATTGGCGAATTGGCAGATGGACTTTCAATTGATTTGGATGCCGTGAAGAAAAAGTATGAGGGACTTGACGGCACCGAGCTTGCCATTTCCGAATCACAGGAACGCATGGCAGTGGTCATCGCGCCACATGATTATGAACTGTTTGCGGCATATGCTGCCGCGGAGAATCTGGAAACCTCGAAAGTAGCAGTGGTAACAGAGGAACCCAGATTAGTAATGACATGGCGAGGCAATCCCATTGTCCAGATGAATCGTTCTTTCCTCGATACCAACGGTGTCAAACAGCATGTGACCGCAAATATCCAGATGCCTGACGAAAACAAGTCTTATCTTCGTCAGCTTCCCAAGAACGTGGAGGCTTGTGGCAAGGATCTGGAAAAGGCATGGCTGGAAAATCTTAGGGATCTCAATGTTTGCAGCCAAAAGGGATTATCAGAGCGCTTTGATTCCACAGTAGGTGGAAATACCGTTCTAATGCCCTTTGGCGGCAAAAAGCAGTTAACTCCCGCAGAGGGAATGGTCGCTAAGATTCCCGTTGATAGGGGAGTCACGAATACCGCCACGGCAATGACATTCGGCTTCAATCCCGAACTCAGTACCTGGAGCCCGTTCCATGGTGCCCTTTACGCGGTCGTGGAATCCGTAGCCAAGATGGTTGCATTGGGGGCCGATGCTGAAAAAATTCGATTGACCTTCCAGGAGTATTTTGAACGTATGGGAAGGGTACCGGAGGTTTGGGGAAAACCTTTGTCTTCGCTTTTAGGGGCGCTCTTGGCCCAGCATGAGCTTGGAATACCCGCTATAGGCGGAAAGGATTCCATGTCAGGCACCTTTGAAGAAATACATGTTCCTCCAACACTGGTTTCATTCGCAGTAAACACGCTGCGCTCAGACCGTGTGCTGTCTCCTGAATTCAAGTATGCGGGAAACAAGGTATATGTCCTGCCCTGCAAGAAGGATGGACAGGATATTCCGGTATTCAGGCAGTTAAGGCAGAATTACAGCAAGCTTCATACGCTGATAGAGGAACGCAAGGTATTCTCTGCCCAGAGTGTAGGCGTTGGCGGCATCGCGGCGGCTATCTCAAAGATGTGCCTGGGAAATAACATAGGCTTCATCTTCCACGATTCATACGTCAAAGACGACCTGTTCCTGCCTGATTACGGGACCATAATTTTCGAGGTTTCCACTTCGGCTAATTTGGAAGAAGAACTGTCAGGAACGGGTTTCTATGAGCTTGGAATGACCACGGATGTAGCCAGTATAGTATGTGGCAAGGCCGCGGTAAGTCTGGCCGAGGCAGAGCGCGCCTATACGACTCCGCTGGAAAGCATTTTCCCAACACAGGTGAAGCAGCAGCGGTCAAAGGAACGGGCAACATATGTACCTTATGATAAGGGAAATAGAATTACGGCAAGGCTTCCAAGGAAAAATCCGCGAGTGCTCCTTCCCGTGTTCCCGGGAACCAACTGCGAATACGAATCTGCCCGAGTATGGAGGAGCGCCGGCGCAGATCCGGAAATCTTAGTCATCAGAAATCTCACACCCTCAGATGTTGAGGAAACGGTGGAGGCTTTGGTGAATGCCATAAAACAAGCGCAAATCATCATGCTGCCCGGAGGCTTCAGCGGAGGTGATGAGCCGGATGGTTCCGGTAAATTCATAGCGGCGATGTTCCGTCATCCAAGGGTTGCTGAGGAAGTAATGAAGCTCATCGATCGACGTGATGGGCTGATGCTTGGTATCTGCAATGGTTTCCAGGCCCTTATCAAACTGGGACTGGTTCCCTATGGGGAAATCAGGAGCTTGTCTGAAAACTCTCCAACCCTTACCCATAACAACATTGGCAGGCATGTTTCCTGCATGGTTCAGACAAAGGTTGCTTCAAATCTTTCTCCTTGGTTCAATAATGTCAGCGTGGGGGATGTCCACACCATAGCTGTTTCCCACGGAGAGGGACGTTTTGTGGCAGACCATGAAATCCTTGCAAAAATGCGCATTCGCGGCCAGATCGCAACGCAATATGTGGACGCAAACGGAAATCCGACCATGTCTATTCCCTACAATCCAAATGGTTCCTTATGTGCGATAGAAGGCATAACCAGTCCCAACGGAAGAGTTCTGGGAAAGATGGGGCATTCGGAGCGTATTGGCAGGAATGTCAGCCAGAACGTACCGGGCAATAAGGACCAACAGCTATTTGAAGCCGGGGTAAGGTATTACCTGTAACGGATTTGGATTTACCGAATACAAAGACTGCAAAGCTATGGTATAAGCGCCATAGTTTTGCAGTCTTTTTGTCAGTTATTCAGCAGCTTTGACTTCATTTCAAGATATTTTTTCGTATAATACGGTCCATTCTGTGCTTCACGATGATCGAATCCATATGCTCTGCGGCTGACAGCGAGGATAGGCGGTGCCTGAATACGTTTGGCAATAGCCATTCCTGTGAACAGGTTCCACCAGCATTCCAAATCCTCAATGAATTCCTTTGGGGTAGAGAAGTACTTTTTCACTAGCCCGGATTCACATCCAAGCTTATCCTCCAAAACTCCCTGTAAATACCAGTTGAGTATATCCTCTGGAGCAGCCTTCTGCCAATGCTCTACAAAGGAACGGAAAAGGAAGTCGTGATAGGGGTATTTTATTGGATCACCTTTTCCTTCGTCTACATTTTGATTGTTTGACAACTCTGCGCTGGGGACAATGTCGATGATGCCCTGTGGAATTACCTCACGACCATAAACTTCGTCATTCATGTAGTGGGCAAGCTCGTAAACCTGATATTTCCAAAGGTCGGCAAGCGCGGCGAGGAAGCCCGACTGATCCCCGTAAAGAGTAGAGTATCCCACGGTAGTTTCAGCTTTATTCGCATTACAGGTAAAACCGCCTCCAAAGGCAGCGGCAGCCCCCGCAAGAACACGGGCGCTTCTATCCCTGGCCTGAATATTTTCTGTCACAAAGGAAGAAACACTCAAATGGGCCTGCTCATGAGTAGTAAGATTCTCAACAGGAATCTGCTCCAGCTGTCTTACCGTATGATCCACGGATTCCTGAATGGGGACAATCATATAATTGCAGCCAAGGTTTTCAGCGAGCCTTTGAGAAAGCCCCTTTGTTGTCTCTGAATTGAACACGCTTGGCATATTGACCAGAAGGAGGTTTTCCTTTCCCAAGACTCTTGCGTAAAGGGCTGCCGCGACAGCCGAATCAATTCCCCCTGAGATGCCTATGACTACCCGTTTCATGTGAATATTCTCAAGGAATCGACGGATTCCGTATTCAAGTGCCCGATATATGTGAGAAATAACCGATTCCTTTGGCCTTGAAAGCTCAGGCATGTTAGAGATTTCCTCAAGTGTTATTATTCCCAGCGCTTCCTCATATGCAGGAGCACAGGATATAACTTTACCTTCGGCACTGTAAACCGTGCTGGAACCATCGAAGGTGTATATGGTCTTGCCGTTATTCTGCAGTCCTATATTGTTTACATAGAATAAGGGCGCATTCATCTTTTTTGCCTGCATCCCAAAAACCCGATGACGTTTGGAATTCTTGCCTAGAGTATATGGGGAAGCAGATATATTTACAAAAAAGTCGATGGAACGATGCTTGGCCAGAATAGATATTGGAGCCATTTCATAATCGTCACTCCAACCATCCTCGCAGAGCAGACAGCCAAGACGATAGCGGTTTCCATTGATTTTCAAAGTCAAAGGCGAAAGCAACTGGTCAGGGGTAGTTCCAAGCTCACGCGCCAGCTTCTGGAGACTGAAGAAATGCCTGGTATCGTCAAATTCTCGGTAATTTGGCATAAGGGTCTTGATAATGAACGGATAAGGCATATTGTCCGGCTGAAGCAGCTTGCCATTTTGGGCCGCGAAAAACGCATTATATTTTCGCACCCTGCCGTCATTATTCTTTTTATTCCAGTCCACGGCTATATTTCCGAAAAGAACCACGATGCCATCAGAAGCGGCTATTATCTCCCTGCCGTATTCCTCGCAATCCGATAGGAAAGCCGGCTGCTCCCAAGTATCTCCCAAAAGGTATCCCGGAATAGCCATCTCCGGAAAAATCACTATGTCCGCATGCTTCTCCTTGGCTTCAGAAATCATCTGAAGCATTTTCTTCGTATTCTGATCCGGATGCCCCGGAATAACCTCCATCTGCGCATAAGCAATCTGTAACAAGCTCAGCACCTCTTTCAATGTTGATTAAATGGACTGTGATGTGATATCATAATCTTTCCAGTGACATAATACGCAGTTAGAGCCACAACGAATTCGTGGAGGATTGGACGAATTTCTTCGGGCGCAAGTTCAATAAGGTTGCCAGCTTCCTCCACGAGCCAGTCAGCAAGGAACACACTGACAATCCCGCTTCCTGCTGTTCCCATTATCTCCCTGTAAACATCTGGCCTGTACTCCTTCACGTATTCCAGTGCGGAACGTGCGTCGAGATGTATGGGCATTTTGCTCTGGTATACATATTCCTTGTTCTGATACACTTCGAACACAGGGCGAAGCTTCTCAAGCAGTTCTTCGTCTGTCACTATCTCACCTCCCTCCGCATGGAGGGATTTTAGTCTTCGTAATGGCCCTTGCAGGAAATGACATGGATATTCCCATCCTTGTCCATGTCGTAAACAAGGCGGTTAGCGTGATCTATGTGGCGACTCCAGCCTGGGCGAAATTTTAGTGGCTCTGGGTGGCCTGTACCTTTTGCCAAACCGTTGCGGCGTATATCCTTTATCAGAGCGTGGATTTTATTCGCCATTTTTCTGTCCTGCTTCATCCAGTACATGAGGTGCTCGAAGGCATCATCTTCAAACATTGTCCCCATTGATAAATGCCTCCAGTTCTTCATCTGTGAAGTATCTGCCGGTTCCTTTTTGCATCTGTTTTATGCCACGGTCAATCATGGCGAGGTACTCGGCATTATGGGCTGATTTCATGGAGGCTTTAATGATGAAGTCTTCCACGCTCTGGTTGGCGGCTATCGCCTGTTTTTCAATGAGTGCCATATCAGCCGGATTGAAATCTATCGTTATAGACATTTCATACACTTCCTTTCTGGTGTCTCAATAATTCAATCTCATTAACGGCGGCTTCTTGGAAGTCGCTGTTTTCTATATGTTCGAGTTCATGCAGGTAGGTTTTCTGGTTCTGCTCAAATGAGCAGCGTAAGTTTAGGAGTACCGTGTATTCCCCGCAGGATTCGGCAACGAATCCATTTACACCGTGGGGGAGAGGGACGACCTTAACATTCATGGAAAGCCCTCCTAATGATCATGGCATGATTCCGTTAGCAAGTTCTCTCAGCTTTTCGCTCATGTTCCGCTTGAATTCCTGCATCTGCTTTAGGCTGGCAGTGGTATTCTGCAGACCGTCCATCTTCGCGTCAAGGGTTTCCAGACTGTGAGCCATTGCCTTTATCATATCGCAGTTCTCTTGGACTGTGACCTTTATTCCATTGACGTCGGCCTTTATGCCTTTTACGTCCTCACTCAAAGATTCAAGCATTGCCAGTATCTTTTCGTCGTTGTTCATCGTTTCCCCCTCCACGTCACTTACAAAACGGCAATCTTGCAGACTATCTTTGCAGGGTCCGGTATCATTTCCTTGCAGTCCTGGCTTTCAATCTGCTTTTGTATCTGGCTGTATTCATCCTCAAGCGCATCCCATTCCCGCTTGAAATCAGGGCCTTTCATATATTCATTCAAGGTGCGGTCCAAAATCATCCATTGTTTCCAGTCCCCTTTCTTTTGATGTAATCAGCACGGTATGAAATGGCTTTTTTTATTTCATTGCTTGGCGTTTGCTGGGTTTTCTTCACGAATCCATGTGTACATTTAATCAAAATCTCCCAATTCCTTCGCCTTCTGGAACTCGATGAACTTCCTCACTTCCTCGATAGACTCCTTCTTCAGCCCTCTGCTGGCGTCGAACAGTACCTTTATATCGGGATTGTCGTGCATTTCCTGGGCTATGCGGGCTACTTCCGGATCGTGGTAGTATCCGGGAATATCATTTCCCATAAGGTAATCCAAGGAGACATTGAAATAACGGGCGATTGACTTCAAGGTTTCAGAGTCGGGTTCTCTTCGTCCTTGCTCCCACATGCCGGCGGTACTGGCAGCGACACCCATAGCTCTACTAAACTCTAATTGTGTGATGTTTCTTTTTTCTCGCAATTCCTTAAGCCTCAACACTTCAAAGCCCCCTTTCGTGTAGTTTTACTTTATTATATAACACATATTGAGTAATTGGGAGGAGTTACACCAAAAGAGTAAATTTATATCGACATTACTCAAGGTGTGTAGTAGTCTATTAAAAGAAGCTACACACTTTGAGTAGCAAAAAGAGGGTGCGCTTTATGCCAGTAGTAAAGATTTTGGCTGACTTCAGGAAGGAACAGGGGCTAAGTACCGCTGAAATGGCTGAAAGGTTAGGGCTTTCAAAATCTTTTTATGAAAAGGTTGAATACAGCCAAAGGAAGCCTGGCAGAAGTTTCTTAAGCAGATTCAAACAGGAATTTCCAACATATGATATGAATATTTTTTTGATGAAAAACTATGCTAAATGTGTAGTTAATAATCCACTCATGCCACGATACAAGCCAACCGTGATTTATCCCGACAAAACAAAGGGGCTTGACCACTCGATTTCCGGCCAAACCCCATGCCCGTAGTTTTTCCATCACGTCCATATAGTGCGTTGTAACGCCCTTAACGTAGGCGACACGAGCGACGCACGCCAGAATCGAGCAACAGACGCTTCGTGGACGCGGCATTTTTTGGGGCGGACGGCTCCGCCTCTTGGGAAGGTGGCATAATCCAAAACATGGCTGTCTCAGATTGCCCACAAGGGCATCCATTTGGGTGCCTTAATTTTTGACCAACATGATGACCAACAAGCAAAAATTTTTTGCTAAAATTTCGTCGTGCAAAATAGTGCAAAGTGCAGTAAAATAAGGCGTAGTGAAGCAGGGTAAAACGTAGTGAATTAATTGGAGAGTTTTACCACAATTTCATCAAGAAAAAAAATACGAACATATAAATTGGAAACAGGTGATGAAATGAAAAAGCAAAAAAAGACAAATGCTGCCCGTATACTTGACAGTCTTGGAATTTCCTATAAAATCAAGGAATACAAGGTTGACCCTGAGAATCTTAGCGCGATTCATGTGGCCGAGGAAGCCGGTATGCCCATTGATATGGTATTTAAGACACTTGTGGCAAGAGGTGACAAAAACGGTGTCCTCATGGCAGTGATACCCGGTGCTTTGGAGGTTGATCTTAAGGCGTTGGCCGCAGCATCCGGAAACAAACGCGTAGAAATGGTACATTTGAAAGAGGTTCAGGCACTTACAGGCTATATCCGAGGTGGATGTTCGCCTTTAGGCGCTAAAAAGGACTATCCCGTATATCTGGACATCCATGCACAAGAGCAATCTCGTATTTCCATAAGCGCGGGGATTCGAGGAGAACAGATCATATTGGCGCCCTCAGATCTGATTAAGGCAGTTAATGCTACAGTTGCTCAAATTGCAAGGTAGTTAACAATGAGAAAGAACAAGTGGTTGATTATGTCAACTACTTTCCTTTTGCACTATGCTAGATGTCTAGGGAGTCCGCGTTCCGTGTATTTGCGGATCCGTTCACGCTCTTCTGTGAGCATGCGATACTGGTGGCAACATCCGTGGTGTCCTTCTTGACAGCTATTACGGCATGGCGTTTTGCTTGGTGAATTAATAAAGCTTGGTCGGAATACACAAAGAAGCTGATTGAAGAAACAGAAAAAATGAGTGCCGATTGGGCTGAGTTCTATCGGCAGATATGCGAAGGAAAGAAAGAGGACGAAGTATGGGCTATAATTTAGTTGTCGCAGATAATGCCGATGAGCAGACAATGGTCGCAGATTAATTTAGATTCGGGAAAAGACAAGGCCACGGAAGCCGAAAAGAGTTTCCTCTACGACGCGGTCACGGCCTGCTGACTGCAGGCACTGAAGCAGCGAAGGGCAGGGAAATGCCGAGTAGCACAGGACAGGCAATGAATGACAGAAAAAGCGTCTGCATAACGGCAGGCGCTTTTTGTGTTCAGAAAACCCCTGG
>DOYB01000011.1 GCA_003518745.1 Selenomonas sp.
GCATTGGCCAACGTAAATTTGAGACGCGCCCTTTCAAAGGCTATCGATAGGGAGTCCCTGACCGAGAACTATGTGATGGACGGGTCAAAGCCTGATACCAGAGCAGTGCCGTTGAATTTTGCGAGAAATAAGAACACAGGCGCGTATTTCGCGGAGGACCAGAATAAATACGCGGAGTATGAGGCCTATGATGTGGAGGCCGCGCTGAGATATTTGAAGCTGGCTCAAGAAGAGCTAGGCAGGGAGAAATTCGACCTGCAAATGGTCTATTCCAATGACAGCGGCGATACGACAGTCAGGGTTGTGCAGGCCATAAAGTCCCAGGTGGAGGCAGCTCTGCCGGGAGTCACGCTTGAGCTTCAGCCTGTGCCCAAGGCAGAGTATTTCAGCAAGATTTCTTCAAACAGCTTTGATTTGGCTGTTATGAACTGGACACCGGATTACGATGATCCTATGACATTCCTGACCCAGTGGACAACGGACAGCTCCAAAATCACAGAGCATTGGAGCAACGCTGCTTATGATAATCTCATACAAGAGTGTTCCTCCGGAGCACTTGCCGGCGATTATGATGCCCGTTGGGCGGCCATGAATGAGGCAGAGCGGATCCTGCTGGAAAACGCTGTTATCACGCCGCTCTATACCGGAGTGAACGCGTTTCTTACAGCGGAGAATGTAAAGGGGATAGAGCTGCATTCCGTTGGAGTTCCAAGGGTCTTTAAATACGTGAAGATCCAGTGAAATTAGGCGCTTGCGTTGCGGCTTTTATAGAGGGGATGTACCTTTAGATGTCAAAATATATTGCCAAGCGGATAGTGATGTCCCTGCTGACATTGTTCGTTATAGTTTTCGTGCTGTTTGTGTTGGTTCGCATTATGCCGGGAAATCCATTCCCTGTTGAGCGGCTTAGCGCGGAGATGATAATACAGAAGCGCATGGAGCTGGGACTGGATAAACCTATACTGGTTCAGTTCGTGGATTATTTGTCCATGCTGCTCCATGGGAGTTTCGGGACGGGGACTTCCCTCTATAACGGTGCCCCGATTATGCCAATACTTATGGGATGTTTTGAGAATTCCTTTAAGATAGGTGTTCTCGCGGTGCTGTTCGGTACTGTGACGGGGCTGCTTTTGGGAATCACGGCTGCGCTGAACAAGGGGAAGCTGATTGACGGCTTCTGCACGGTATTCTCCATTTTCGGGGTGTGCGTACCCTCGTACGTGCTGATGATATTCCTTCAATACTTTTTTGCCTATAAGATACCCTTTTTTCCTTATTTCTTTGATGCCTCAACATTCCTGTTCTCATCTGTCATGCCATCACTGTCACTGAGTATGTTCACTATTGCCACTGTGGCAAGGTTCACCAGAAATGAGATGGTGGAGGTATTGCAGAGTGACTATGTGAAGCTGGCGGAATCCAAGGGGCTGTACGGGTTCCGGCTCATTAAGACCCATGTGCTCAGGAATGCGCTGATTCCGGTGGTGACGGTTATCGCGCCTCTAGTGGTGGATATTCTGACAGGGGCTATGGTTCTGGAGAAAATCTACGGCATAAACGGCATGGGTAAGCTGATGGTGGACGCTATTGCCGGTGACGGTGTGGATTACAATTATGTGCTGGCACTGGGAATAGTGTTTTCCGCCATGTATATTGGGGCTATGCTGGTGCTGGATATCCTTTACGGTATAATCGATCCCAGGATACGATTGGAGGCAAAGGAGAATTGAGTATGGAAAAAGCATATGTTCCCAGCAAGGAAGACTTTGCCTTCCTGCCGGAGAGAAATCTGGAGATAGACGAGAATTTCGCTTCCCAGGGGTATTGGGAGAGCGTGGCAACTCATTTCTTCCATAATCGCCTTGCTGTGACAGGTCTTGTGCTGGTGGGGCTTACAATACTCTTCGCGGTTCTGGCTCCTATGGTCAGCACCTACAGCTATCAGGAGATAGTTTCCGTTACGGATGCGGGGGGCAAAGAGGTCATTGCCAAAAGTCTGTCTCCGCAGTTTGCGGGGGGGACAGAGGGAATGTTCTCAGACAGGACATTCATCTTCGGCACTGATGATATGGGACGGGACCTTTGGACTAGAACCTGGCAGGGGGCCAGAGTTTCGCTTATCATAGCCTTTGCCGCCATATTGATAGATATGATAATAGGTACGGGTTATGGGCTGATTTCAGGCTTTTTTGGAGGCCATGTGGACAATGTGATGCAGCGTTTCATAGAAATCGTAGGCAGTATTCCTACATTGGTCATTATCTCCATTCTGGCCATCTTCATGGAAAAGGGCATCGGCCTTGTTATCGTGGCCCTTCTTATTACTGAGTGGATAGGCATGAGCAAGATTGCCCGGGCAGAGTGCATGAAGCTGAAGGAAATGGAGTATGTGCTGGCAAGCAGGACCCTTGGGGCCGGCAGGTTTCACATTATTTTCAAGCAGATACTGCCGAATTCAATCGGGCCGGTTATTACCCAGGTGATGTTCTCCATTCCCGTGGCAATCTTCACGGAAGCATTCCTCAGTTTCGTAGGTGTTGGAATCGTGCTGCCCCAGTGTTCCATCGGTTCCCTTATCGAGGCAGGCTTTAACAATATCACCATTTTGCCATATCAGATACTGCCCCCTATTACGGTGCTTGGAATCCTGATGCTGGGCTTCAACCTCATAGGCGATGGCTTCCGCGAGGCCATGGCGCCTAAGCTGGAGGACATGTGAGAAATGAGCAAGTCAATACTTTCGATAAGGAATCTGGATATCACCTTTCATACAAGCGCGGGAGATATCCATGCGATAAGAGGGATAAATCTGGAACTGCCTGAGGGAAAGACCGTGGCGCTGGTGGGGGAATCAGGTTCAGGCAAATCTGTTACCATGAAGGCAGTTACAGGGCTTTTGGACAGTAATGCCACTGTGAACCGGGGAGAAATCATCTTTGACTCTGATGAGGGGGAGATGGATATTCTTTCCATGTCCAAGAGAGAGCTGCGGCAGAAGATAAACGGCAGACAGATTTCTATGGTCTTTCAGGACCCTATGACCAGTCTGGATCCTACCATGCAGATAGGGAAGCAGATTGTTGAGGGCATACTGCTGCATACCGGCCTTTCCGGTGGGGAGGCATGGGAAAAGGCGGAGGAACTGATGAATCTTGTTGGTATACCCGACGCAAAGAAGAGGATGAAGAATTTCCCACACCAGCTTTCCGGGGGAATGAGGCAGCGTATAGTAATAGCTATCGCGCTTGCCTGTGAGCCCAGAATCCTGATATGCGATGAGCCCACTACGGCGCTTGATGTGACCATACAGGCCCGTATTTTGGAGCTAATCAAGGAGCTCCAAAGGAAGCTGGGATTTTCTGTAATCTACATAACCCACGATTTGGGGGTTGTGGCCAGGGTTGCTGACTATGTTCATGTGATGTATGCGGGGAAGGTCGTGGAGTTCGGGGCTGTGGATGAGATTTTCTATGAGCCTAAGCACCCATATACCTGGGGACTCCTTTCATCGATGCCGGATATGGAAATCGAGGGAGGGAGGCTATATTCGATTCCCGGCAGTCCTCCAAATCTGCTGCATGAACCTAAGGGGGATGCCTTTGCTCCCAGAAATCCATTCGCAATGAAGATCGATCTGGAAAAGGAGCCTCCCATGTTCCGGGTTTCTGATACACATTATGCCGCCACATGGCTCCTGCATGAGGATGCTCCCAAGGTTGAACTGCCTGAGGAGTTGAAGGTCAGACTGGAACGGATGAGAAAGGCGGCGAAGTTGTGACTAATAGGGAGCCATTACTTAGGGTTGAAAACCTGCGTCAGCATTTCAAAATGTCCGGGGGCTACACCGTGAAGGCGGTGAATGGTGTGTCCTTTGAGATTTATCCCGGTGAGACCTATGGTCTTGTGGGAGAATCAGGCTCGGGCAAGACGACCATAGGACGCAGCATTATCCGTCTTTACGACCCCACCGGGGGAGATGTGGAGTTTCAGGGGAAGAGAATTTCCGGCAGCATTGACAAGGAAACAATGAAAATGCTGAGGAAGGATATGCAAATGATTTTTCAGGACCCCATGTCCAGTCTGAACCCAAGGAAAAAGGTGGAGGACATTATAGGAGAGGGCCTTGATATCCACGGACTTTGTTCCAATGGCAGTGAGCGCCGCGATATCATATCGGGAATACTTCAGAAGGTGGGACTTTCACCGGCCCATGGCGGACGATATCCTCGTCAGTTTTCGGGGGGACAAAGACAGCGTATAGGCATTGCCAGGGCACTGGTGATGAATCCAAGACTGATTATAGCCGATGAGTGCATATCTGCGCTGGATGTATCCATACAGGCTCAGGTGGTGAATCTGATGAAGGATATCCAGAATGAGACGAAGTGCGCATATCTGTTCATTGCTCATGATCTCAGCATGGTGAAATATATTTCTGACAGGATTGGGGTGCTTCACAGGGGGTATCTTGTGGAGACGGGAACAACCCATGAGATTTTCTCCAATCCGCTACACCCTTACACCCAGAGCCTGCTTTCCGCGGTGCCCCTGCCGAATCCCAGGGTGGAGCGCGGCAGGAAGCTGATTTCATATACTTCGGATGGGTCAGAGTATGAGGGGGCGGCCATGAGGCATATAAGTGAAACCCACCTCGTGATGGAGCATTGATTTACGGGCCTTGACAATAGGCGGGCGGAGATGGATTGCAATGGAAAAAGAGAAGGGTATTGCCATAAGAGATGAACGGGCAAAGGCTGATTACTGGATCAGCCGTCAGGCCAATGGTGATGAAATCCTGATGAGCCCGGGGGATATCAAGCAGCTTAATGGACTCATGGAGCTTAGCTGCCGAAGTCTTGTGGAGCTGCTGGGGTTTCCACATAATCTGGAAAAAATCATTTTGAGTGAAATGATTCTTGAGGCTCAGCAGGATTTTCGCAATGGTGATGGAGCCGGCGAATATTATGATTCTGACGGCTCTGTTGTTGGCAGTGAGGTATTGAAGGCAGCTCGGGACAACTGCGCTCTTTCCGAACTGAGGAGGCGCAATCCTGCCCGTTATGCCGTGACCACGGAAAGGGCGGATGTCAGGCTGATGCCCACTATTCAAAAATTCTATGATGACAGGGCTTGCCTTCATTATGACCTTATGCAGGGTACTATACTGGATCCCTGCGAGCCGGGTATAGTTTTCCATGAAAGCAGGGACGGAAAATTTGTTTTCCTGCAGGCCAGGCATTATACAGGATGGGTTTTACGCTCGGCTTTGGCATACACCGATGCGGAGATTTGGGAAAAATACGTTCAACCAAAGGATTTTTTGGTGGTAACGGAGAATAAGAAGTATGTTGGAACCGGCAGCTCCGAAAAGGTATTATTTCAAATGGGGAGCACAATTCTCCTTCGTGAGGGAGAGTGTGAAGAAAACGGCTTCTGGAAGGCAGTCCTGCCCATCAGCGCAGGAGGCCGTTTGCGGGAAATAGAAATATCCCTTCCGTATGATGGTTCCTTTCATCGTGGATGGCTGCCCTGCACCTTTGACAACTGGATAAGACAGGCCTTTAAATTCCTGGGAGACGGCTATGGATGGGGCGGCATGGAAGAAAGCGTAGACTGCTCCGCCTTCGTGGGAGCCGTGTGCCGCAGTATGGGAATCGAGATTCCAAGGGATGCGGATCAGCAGGAACTGGTAATGCCGCATAAAGTCGATTTTTCGGGGCTTTCAAGCGAGCGACGCCGCGAACTTATTGCAAAGGTACCGGCGGGATCCTTGATTTTCAAACCGGGACATGTGCTCATGTATCTGGGGACTGATGATTCTGGCATACCTCTCGCCATACACGCGGCCAGCAGCTATTTCACCTTCAATGGAGATAGTGGTGAGAAACACTATGTCAGGGAAATTCTGGTTTCTGATCTCACCTACAAGGGCTCTTCAGGTATGGAAACCATAGATGATATCACAAGTGTCGGTTGTTTCATGAATGTGGATATTTGAACGGAGGGGGCGGTTAGCACGTCAATTGAGGGATTTTGCGTCAGTAAGATAGACGATGAGATATATGACAGGATACGTGGCAAATCCTATAAGGACAACTGTATACTTCCCTTGGAGGATTTGAGATATCTGCGGCTTCTTTATAAGGATTTGAAGGGAACGACCCGATTCGGGGAAATTGTATGCAATGTCTATATAGTCCATGATTTGCTGGAAATTTTTTCCCGGCTGTATATGGATGGCTATCCAATCGAGAAGATACGTTTGGTGGATGAGTACGGGGCGGATGATGAGGCTTCCATGAGCGACAATAATTCCTCCTGCTTCAATTTCCGCTATATTTCCTATACTAACAAGGTATCGAAGCATGGCTTGGGCATGGCTGTGGATATCAATCCCCTCTATAATCCTTATGTCAAGGAGGTTGATGGACGGCTTAATATAGAGCCCGCTTCGGCAGAGCCGTATCTTGACCGCGGGTTGGCGTTCCCCTGCAAGATAGATGAACAGGATCTATGCTGCCGCCTCTTCAAGGAGCATGGCTTCATCTGGGGTGGAGAATGGGAAGGCCGCAAGGATTACCAGCATTTTGAGGTTTCCGATGAGGTCATTGGAATGCTTTATCCGGATTATGTGTAAGATTTGATGATTATGACACTGCTTTAAGCAGGTGGATTTAATATATGGGACAGGATTTATGGAAAAGAAATCTTGACAGGGAACTCGAAGCCATGATTGGTGAGACCGGAACCTGTGTGCCGGGTCTTGGGGTGATTGCCTACAGGGCTGGACGGGAGGTCTACAGCCGTTTTCTGGGAAGACGGCGGATTGGGAAGAGCCCGGAGGATAATCTTCCCATGGAGCGTGACTCGCGGTTTCGTATCGCCTCTGTCTCCAAGATGTTTACGGTTTTTACTATTATGCAGCTTGTGGAGGAGGGAAGGCTTGGACTGGATTCCGACGTGGGAAAGCTGCTGGGCTTCTATCTCAGGAATCCAAGTTATCCGGAGGTGCCTATTACGGTGAGAATGCTGGCCAGCCACACCTCATCCATAAGGGATGGCAGGGTCTATAGCATTTCACCGGATAAGGGGCTGGAGGAGTTTTTTAGCCCTTCGGGAGAATATTGGGAAGATGGTGCTCACTTTGCCCCGGGGGGACAGGCACCCGGGGAATTTTTTGAATATTGCAATCTAAATTACGGGCTTCTGGGAACAATCATTGAGGCGGTTACGGGAGAGCGTTTCGATTTGTATCAGAAAAAACACATTCTCTCGGAGCTTGAAATTCATGGGGACTATGTGCCGGGGAATTTCAGTCTTGAAGAATTCGAGAAGCTAGGAACGGTATACCGCAAGCGGAATGAGTCGGGGCAGTGGGATGAATATGGTCCCTGGCATGGTGCGGCGGATGATTACAAGGGTATAAGGCCGCGGGAGGATACACTGCTGCTGCAGAACCCGTACAAGGAAGCCGCGCAGTATACCTGCAGCCTGAAGGATTATGAACCCGGCAGGAATGCCACGATTTTTTCTCCAACGGGGGGGCTTCGAGTTTCCTGTGAGGAACTGGCTCACGCATTGGAAATGCTGATGAATGAGGGCAGCTATGGGGGACGGAGAGTCCTTTCTTCGGCCTCGGTTGAGCGAATGATGGGCAGGGAATGGATTTACAGCAGTGAAAAAAGAAACGGCTGTACCTGTGATGGGGCAATCCTTTCCTATGGCCTTGGGCTGTATCAGATTGATGGCAGCAGCAGCGCTCGTTTTTGCAGGGATTTTGAGGTGGATCTTGTGGGGCATACGGGAGAGGCCTTCGGCCTTTTTTCCATGCTGTGCCTGCGTCCCGGAACCAAGGATGGCTTCCTGTATATCATGAATGGGGAGGCCGTTGAGGAGGATGTTGATCCTAGAAGCAAGGGCCGTTTCAGTGGCAATTATATTTGGGAAGAAAATCTGGCGGATGCGGTATGCAGGAATTTGTTCGCGTGAGAAGATTGATTTTCTAAGGAAGGGGGCGTCCTGACAATGGGAAATACGGTAAAGCTGGCAGGTCTTATCCTGGTACTCTTGTTTGGGATGCTTATTTCAGGTGGCTGCACTACAGAGAATAAGGCAAAAGTGGAGCCAAAGGAAAGATATGAAAGAGTGCGGCTGGTGCTGACCTGCAATGGCACGGAAACAGGGATAGAGACACTTACGGCCCAGCGGCTCGCGGAACTGGTGGCAGAGGAATCCGGCGGCAATGTTCAGATAGAGGTCTACCCCAATGATGTATTGGGGGGCGGTAACACAAACGAAGCCGTACGGGCATTGGCAGAGGGCGCCGTGGATATGGGGGCATATGTGTCGGGAACCATGTCCATGCTGGACCCAAGGCTTGAGGTGGCAACAATTCCATGGACATTTTCCGGATATGAAGAGGCTCGAAAAATCATTGATGAAACCGGAGGCGCCTATTACGAAAAGGTATTGAGCGAGCATGGTCTGGTTTATCTTGGCTCTGCCCATAATGCTATGCGACAGCTTACAAGCAACAGGAATCCTGTCCGCAAGCCTGAGGATCTCAAAGATATGAAAATCAGGGTGCTTGGTGGAGAGGTGTATCGCAGGTTCTTCGCGGCTCTAGGAGCAGAGCCTGTCCCCATGAGCTGGAGCGAATTGGCTATAGCTATTCGTCAGGGGGTAATAGAGGGACAGGAAAATGGCTTCTTCTTGATGCAGTCGGGAAGACTCAATGAGATTCAGAAATACATGACGGTTTGGAACTACTTGTATGAAAACTATCTCTTTGTGGCAAATCGCAAGACCTTTGATAATCTTGAACCAAAGACAAGGGAACTGCTCCGTAGGAAAACCAGGGAGGCATGTGATTGGGGCAGGGATTATCTGGAGAATGAGGAGTCACAGGTAAGGCGCAGGTTTGCCTCTGAGGGATTGGAGATTATTGACCTTACACCGGAGGAACTGGAAGTATTCAAGGAAAAGGTACAGCCTCTTCGGGAAAGCTTGAAAAAGAAATACGGCGCTGAAGCATGCAGGGCATTCCGCATTGAGATTTCGCCGGAGGATGAGGAGGATGGCAGATGACTCACCGCAGCTACAGATTTTGTCTGTCGGCAATCCTGGTCTGGATTGTTAGTATTGGGGCGAAATACGCATTGGTGATGCCTGATAATGTTGTTTCAATGGCCTCATTCCTGCCTCCTATGCTGGGACTGATGTGGGGTCCAATCGCGGCAGTGGGGTGTTTCGTGGGGAGCCTGCTGGCTTCATCGGAGCTGGAAAGCATTGCAGTGTCAGGCGGAACCATAGACTTGCTGAGCTTTTTGAGCCGTTATATATGGGTGCTAATGGCAGGCTTGATGCCATGCTTCCTTTGGCATTCCTGGAGAATCACCGGGGATAAGGAGTCATTTCCCTTTATGGATGGGGCTTTGGGTAAGCTGCTTTTGATTCTGGTACTTACGTTCCTATCGACCTCCATTGTCAGGCTGATAACAGCGGGAGGGGCAGAGCTTGAGGCAGTCCTTGGGTTGTTCGGTACGGGGAAAGCAATGAGTTCAGCAGTGTTTGTGCTGGTCTGCTTTGCGAATGATTTCCTGCTGGCTGTATTTTTTGATGTAATATGGCTGTTTGTGCTAGTGTGCCGGGGATATGCGTTCTATCAGCCAAAGAGCGCTTTAAAGGGAGGCTATGTCATCGGCGGGAGCCATTCAGAGCATACCCGCAGAACCTGGAACGTGGCACTTATCTTTTATATGGCTTTTCCCATCGCGGCATTCTATCTTGACAATTGGCAGATTTATGGAATGGACAACCTGGAAACATGGATGCGCTTCATGCTGGAATGCATTGCCATGATTGACGCGGTGCTGGTGCTTATGGCGTACCTGCTGCTCCACTACAGGCGCTCAATCATGCTTGAGGTGGTGTTCCTGGTTACAATGGCTGTCTTCATGTCCTCCACAGTGCTGGGGCTTGGATGCTCTTGGGCGATGTGGGGGTTGGTCAATGCCCATGTGAATGATAATCTCGAAGCCATGAGCGTTATCTGTCGTGAAAGGCTTGACCGCACCTTCTTCTGTACACGGCAGGCAGTGGACGGCATGGCGCTGCAGGCCGTGAATGTCATTGACAGCTATGATAGGTTGGCGAATGATGAGGCCTACAGGGACAGATACTGTGAAAGCATGAAGGAGAGATTCAGCGCCATTGCCATGAGTACTGACGGCTGCATAGCCTTTTACGTGAGACTCGCCCCTGAAATCGCAGGGCCTATGGGAGGCTTCTCGATGCAGCGTGAGGATGTTCGCTGGGAGGGGGCGCTGTCCCCATTCGTAAGCCGGCCTCCCATTGATTTGTCAAAATATCTTCCCGAGGATGTCAAGAATGTAGGATGGTATTATATACCAATAAAGAATCACAGCGCCACATGGATTGAGCCATATGTGGATCCTACAGCCAAGTCCTACGTTATTTCCTATGTGGCCCCCATTCGTGTGGAAGGGAAGTACGTGGGTGTCGTGGGCATGGACATAGACTTTGCTTTTATTATGCAGGAGCTTAGGCGATTGTCCATTTATGATTATGGATATGTATATATAACGAATCGCAACGGGATAGTGCTTTATCACAGGGATCTGTCACAGGGATATTTGTTCCATCCTAATCCGGAGTACAAGGAAATGGAGATATATCTGACCAATGGCATGTGGCTTGGTATCGCGACGCCTCTCAGCAAGGTTCACGATGAACGGAACAGGGTAATGATGCATCTTGGGGCGGCAATACTGATGGTGGCAATGTTTGTATCACTGATAAGCATATTACTGGCATCACGCGCAATTCGCCCATTGGCCGGCATGACAGAGGCGGCCAAGAGGATTGCTTCGGGGGATCTCAATGTGGAGCTTTCCTATGAGTCCGGAAATGAGCTTGGCATTCTGGTCAGGAGTATCCGTGAGATGGCCTCCAAGCTTGAGGGCTATGTTTACCGGGACAAACTGACCGGACTTCGCAATACCGCTGCCTATATGAGCAAGGGGGCAGAACTGGATGAGCGTGGCAAGACGGATGACGGACTCAGGTATGGGGTAATCATCTTCGACGCGAATTTCTTGAAAAAGGTCAATGACCAGTATGGCCACGAGTCGGGAAATGAACTTATCCGTCATGCTTCAAAGGTCATATGCAAGGTCTTTGCCCATAGCCCTGTTTACCGTATTGGAGGCGACGAATTCGCGGCAATTCTGGAGGGGCAGGATTATGAGCGCAGGGAAAGGCTTTTGATGCGCTTCGATGAGGAGGCCGCGGCGGAGTGCTTCGAGGTGGAAGGCGGAAACCTGTTGAACGTGTCTGTGGCCCGAGGGCTTGGGGTTTACGAGCCGGGTATGGATTTTGTGGCGGTAGCAAAGCTTGCTGATGCCGCTATGTATGAGCATAAATCCGTCATCAAGGAAGCCTTGGGTGAGGATGTCAGATAAGACTCCAAAGAGAAAGAACCTGCCGTGCAAGGAGCTGTACGGCAGGTTCTTTCTTTTTGCATAAGATGCTAAAAAACTTTTTATTGAAGTGTCTTGAAATTGGAAACGGGCCAGAACACCAGCATCGCTTTCCCTTTGATTAGGTCGTAGGGGACAAAACCCACATCTACGAAACGGCTGTCTTCGGAGTTGTTGCGGTTGTCGCCCATTACGAAGACTGTGCCCTCCGGTACTACCGCTTTTGGATAGGTACTTAGGGTGGGTTCACGGATATACGGCTCACTCAGGAGCTGGTCATTCAGGAATACCCTGTGGTCTTTGATTTCTATGCTGTCTCCCGGAACCGCGATGACACGTTTGATGAAGTCACGGCTGGGATCCCTGGGATAGCGGAACACAAGTATTTCCCCATGTTCAGGCGGACGGAATCTGTATATGAATTTGTTGACCACCAGTCGTTCTTGACTCTCCAGGGTGGGCAGCATGGAGGGGCCATCCACGATGTAGAGCTCGACAATAAAGGTGCGAATCAGGAATGCAAGTACGACAGCCACTACAATGGAAACAAGCCAGTCGCGTGCTTCCTCTCCCAAAGAACTCATGTTTTTCCTCCTTACATGGTATTGCCAATCAAGCAATAAAACCCTCACACGAAAACAGGGACCGCCAAGGCAGTCCCTGTCGAACACAAATCAGCGCTTTTCTCTGATACGAGCTGCTTTGCCTGTGAGTTTGCGCAGATAGTAGAGCTTGGCGCGGCGGACAACACCCCTGCGTACAACCTCGATCTTGTCAATGCGCGGTGAATGGACCGGGAACATACGCTCAACGCCGATGCCATAGGAAATACGGCGAACCGTAAACATTTCCCTTACACCGGTTCCCTGACGGCCAATCACAACTCCCTCAAACACCTGAATACGCTCACGGGTGCCTTCCACGATCTTCGCATGGACGCGCACGGTATCACCAGGCGCAAAGGCAGGGAGATCGGAACGAAGCTGTTCCTTCTCCAATGCTTCGATAATGTTCATTTGCAATACCCTCCTTGCCGGACGTTCATAGCGAAAGGATTATCGCTCAGAGGACCGCCCATATACTTGGATAGGATACCATAGGTGGGAGGGGAATGTCAACTTATTTTGGAATTTAGTACACGTCCGTTTCATAAATTCAGTA
>DOYB01000238.1 GCA_003518745.1 Selenomonas sp.
TGATATTCCGCAATACTTTTCCTTATGAATTCTATCATAGAATCCATCATAAATCGAACAAACAGAGAACTATCCTCCCTATCTTGACTTATGGATAGGGCTTCTATATATTTGGCCTTGTTCTCTTTCTTCAATATGCTGGGAAGAATTCCCTGCTCCATCTGTATCATGTTCATAAGCAGACGGCAGGTGCGGCCATTGCCATCAACCCAAGGATGTATGGTCACTAGGCGGAAGTGAGCCTCGAAGGATAAAGCATAGGTCGAGGCGGCATCACAAAACGGTTTATAACGTTCGCCATTGAGCCATGCACAAAATTCTTCAAGACGTTGCGGCACCTTTTGGTAGCTAAGGTAGGATTTTCCACCTCTCCCGGCACTTACGTTCATCAGCCGCAGGTCACCTATCGATGAATCAAAGTTACCCAAAGCCGTGGTATAACGGCTGCCGGTATTTCGCATGACAAGTGCGGCCATATGCTTCAAAAAATCAATTGTGATCACAGGCTTCTTATCCAACTGGTCGTTAACATAATCATAAGCACGTTTCAAGTCAAGATTCATCAGCTGTTCGGTTAAATTATGACCACCGGGGACGATACCCTCATCGAACATGAGGGTATTTTCAATTTCGGAGACCGTAGAGCCTTCTATGGCAGTGGAATGGGTAATTATTGAATAAAGGTAAAGCTTTTGAAAATCAAACTGCTCGGCAATTCCTAAGCGGTTGAATTCTTCCACGGCTTTATTGAGTTGTTCACATGTACTGTTCAAGGTAAATCCCCCTCAACGTCGATTTGTATGAGCGATTTAGGTATTTTCCATGGTCTGTTTCATGGAAAACCGACTGCTTAATGACTGCTATGGGCAAGGTAATCAAGCAGTACTCATGGAGATTGAATGTCCCAATTAACCCCATTTATGTTACATCATCAATGGCGAGCTATTGCCTTAGTCTTGCGATTTTCGTAGTATATATGCTATGATATGCAGACATGATAAGGCTTTTGGCGAATCTATGCAAGATAGTCAAATGTCGGCGGCGTATTCATTTTTAGTATAAAGTCATAAAAGGAAGGATTTTACCTATTTATGGCGAATAAAATTATAAGGTATCTTATCATCATGTATCGGAGCATGTTGCAATGAAACGAAAATTCCTTATCTTTGCGCTCATCATCTTTGGTTTTACGATGCTGAGTATTTTTATGATGGAAAAAACCGATATAATCGGTCTTGGAAATGTAGACATGGATGCGGTCTGCAAGGACGAGGACGGGCGTATTGTGCTTTCATGGTCGCGTCTGCCATATCCCTGCTTCTATAAGGTGGAGACGTATTCCCATACTACGGGGATACTGAAGGAGGAGCCTGATTCTCATCTGGTTACCAGCGCATTTACCTTCGAGACCTCCTATGAAGTGCCTTCAACGGCTATTCCCATGTTTTATCGTGTAACTGCCTATGGTATGTTCGGAAAGCTGGCAGGCCCCACGGAACCCGTTGAAAACCCTCGTTATTCTGAGCCTTTGGTGCCGGTTTCCATATTCCACTATACGGAAAGCAACCCGGCCAGCCCAATGCCGTATCTTGTCTGGCATGTGGTGCCTGATGCCGTGTGCTATGAGCTGGAGCTTCTGTCGGCGCCTCCTGAAAAGGAGGGCGGAATAAAGCTTTCCTCAAAAAATCATCTCTTCAGTACCAGACAGATATTTACAAATGGTTATCAGGCAGATCTTCGCAAGTATGTGAGCATGGGCAGCATATATTGGAGGGTAAGGGCGTTAGGGCTTCATCATGAGCCAATAGGCGAGTTCTCGAAGGCTGAGCCTCTGTTAATAGATAAGAATGAGCCTATACCCAATTATCCGCTTATCAATAACTTTGATTACATGCCGGATTTTCAGCAGCCACTTTATCCCGCCTATGCGTGGATTCCCATGCATGGTGTCAAGGAATATGAAGTGGAGCTTTTGATTCATCCACCGCAGGAGCCCAATGGAAAGGAGCCTGATCCTGAACGTATCTGGTATGAGAAATCACTGGATACCTGCAGCTGCTATGACGAGTACTCTCGCCCCTATGCGGGGGAATACTACTGGAGGGTTCGGGGTATAGACAAAGACGGTAAAACCATAGGACGTTATTCTGATGCCGAAGAGTTTATCGTAAAGGATCCCGGAGACCGTGTATACGCGGCAGTCTTTGGAGACAGTGTGGTTCACGGGGGCGGCGCCCTGTCGTATGCTCCATGCTCCCTTGAGTACAGCTTTTCCACCTATCTGGATTTTCCAGCACTTAACCTTGGCAAAAGCGGGGATACTTCCAATACTTCATTGGAACGCTTTGATGAGGATGTACTCCGTTACAGACCGAAAAATCTCATAATCCTGACGGGCTGCAACAGTCTCAGGGCAGAGGATATCAAAGCCAAGGACATAATCGCGGATCTGGAGGGAATACGTAAGAAGTGTGAGAAAAACGGCATTCGTCCCATCTTCCTGACACTGATGCCTCTTAATCCCAAGAACATAAAAAGCGCCTTCCAGACTGACACGGATCCCGATTGGGAGGATAAGATGGATGAGGTCAATGACTACATCCGCGAACAGCCGGCTTATGTGGATATAGAAACCTTCTTCTATGATTCGAAGCATGAGGTAATGGACTATCACATGGCTATAGACGGTCTTCATCCTGACCTAAAGGGCAAGATGCTCATTGGTGAAGCGGTGAATAGACGTAAGGATCTGCTTCGCTGATCTCCTCAAGCGCAGGGCTGCTTTGAAGGTATATTTCAAAGGTTCGTGGCCACGGATATGCCGAGTAAACGCTCATGTCCCTGATTCTTAGGTGTACTGGTCCATCAGGCGTATCGATTGAAAATGGAGCAGCAACCGAGGGACTTTCCCGGAAAACATCGGTTTGCTCTCTGATGGCGGTCTGCAGCATGGCATTTGCCCAAATGGCGTTGTGCTCCAGATCAAGGTCAGCAGTGTTCCGGTAGCCAACCCTTTTCA
>DOYB01000199.1 GCA_003518745.1 Selenomonas sp.
TGCTAATCTTTCAGATTGTCAACACTTTTTTTGAAAAAAATTTAAAAGATGCCAAGTTTTTTCTCAAATGGCATCTTCCAACAACTTTCCTACATATTATTGCACGTTTTTCAATGCTTCATCATATTGGGCATTTCATCATCCAATTTGATGTTGGTAATAATCCTTCCCAATCGTATACCCGACAAAAGGTTCCAGCCCCACTTTATCGCTACCGTCAGCTTTGTATGAGTGCTGGCCAAGCGGAAGAGATGTACGAACATCCAAGCGCACCAACCGAGGAATCCGGTCATTTCGGGATTCATACTGGTTTTAGCCACGACGGCCTCACCTCGTCCAATGGTAGCCATTGCTCCTAGATCTTTATAATGGAACGCCTCCAGGTTGCTCTCCCCTCGAATGAGCCTCATTATATTTCTGGCGCAAACCTCAGCCTCCTGATATGCAACCGGCGCCACTGTCGGTAGAGGACGCTCCGTGCCGTGACAGAAATTCGCGCAGTCACCTATTGCAAAAACGTCCTTTGCACCCCTTACCAAAAGGTTTTCCTCGACTATGACGCGTCCGGCCCGGTCAACCTCGCCGCCGCATTTGGCAATAAATGGTACCGCCTTGACACCTGCTGCCCAAATTACAGTCTTGGTGGGAATACTTGTGCCATCCTTCAGCTTCAAATTTTCTCCATCATTGTCCACCACCTGGGTATTAAGCATTACTTCAACACCCTTCTCCCGAAGGACATACACAGCCTCATCCTGCAGATGCTGTGGCATCATTGGCAGCACATGGGGAGTTGCTTCAATGAGCTTTATGCTGACTTCATCGAAATCCAGATTATGATATTCCTTCTTCTGAATCTCCACCAGCTCCGAAAGAGCGCCTGCTTCCTCAATGCCGGTAGGACCTCCCCCCACCACCACGAAGGTAAGCATTCTGCGGCGTGTTGCCTCATCGTCCCTATGCTTATTAGCCCTTTCAAACATATGCAGCACGTGATTTCTTATATGAAGAGCCTCTTGCAGCGTCTTCATGCCATAGGAATTCCTCTCAACGCTCTCGATGCCGAAGAAATTAGTGGTGGCGCCTGCCGCAAGTACTAAATAGTCATATGGGATTTCCCCATGGTTGGTGAGCAGGATACGTTTCTCCTGGTCAATACCCTTAGCCTTGGCCATGAACAAATCTACATTTTTATTTTTCCTGAAGAACGCGCGAATTGGAAACGCTATCTCGTCAGTGGAAAGCACTGCCGTCGAAACCTGATAGAGCAAAGGCTGAAACAGATGGAAATTATGCCTATCCACCAGCGTAATCCTCACGTTCTCCTTCGCAAGCAACTTTGTTAACTTGATTCCTCCAAATCCTCCGCCCACAACAACTACATGTGGTACATCCGCCATTATAAAGCCCTCCAAACATACAGTAAACTCCGTGCAAAACGATGTTTTGCACTACGCCCTTACACGAAATCTAAGTTCCCACTGCGCCTTCGGCTTGTGCTCACTAAGATTTCATAGTAAACTCCGTCTGTCAATCAAAAACTCTTGGAATCCATGCATTGAACTCACTTATTCCAATGCGCATTTCTCCCATAATAGCATATTTCTTTACATTTACAAGGAATATTTCGCCTAAAGAATTCATCCCTGAAAAATTACCTGATTTCCATACAAAAGCCGGAGTGACGCATAATTCTACGACACTCCGACTGCAATGACCAATCTATATGAACATTTACTTCGCCTGAGACATTGCGGCTGCTATGGCGGCTCCAAGTCCGCTGCCGCCGTTATCCAGTACGGTATCAACCACCTTTGCCTCATCACCTAGGAGCTCCTCAAGGGCCTTGTGTATGTTCTCCTTTGCGAGAGGCATCTTCTCGTATACAGAGCCATCAACAGCAATATGCTGCTTTGCGACCTTTCCGCTGCCCGTGAGTTGCCAGATGATTCCCACGAAGGTAGCCGTCACCAGACGGGCTGAACGCTTCACCAGGGCAGCCGCCAGTTCCTTGACCATTTTGCAATCTTCCCGGTCAATGAGACGACCCGTACGAAGGGATACTATACTCTCAACCTTCTCGCACTTATCACTGTCATCAAGGATGATATCCGACATATCGATGCTTGTGAAGTTGTATTCCTTCCCCTTTTCATTCAGGAGCTCTGACAGCGCCATGCCGAAAAGCTCTCCCATGTATCGGCCGGAAACCATCTTCTCCAATCTCTGTTCGCCCGGCTTTTCGGACTTTTCATCATACGCCTTATCGAAGCGGTTGGGAATAAGCTTCATGAATCCCCCAGACTCCAGATTGAGAATCATCGGAGCCTCGGCGCTTCCCTCATATGGCTCAAGATAGCAGGTATTGTGACCTGTCGCATATATGGAGCCAATAAATGTCTCCCCCTGCTTATATGCCGCCGAAAGCAACACCGCAACCGTGTCATTGATAACAGCTGCCGGCTCCACATTGGTAATGCCCTTCCTTGCGAGAGCCTCCTTTAATAGGTCGTTTACAACCTTGCCCTCAACCCCAGGAGTCGCAAATTCCTTGGTCCATATTATCAGCTTCGCGTTATAGAGATCAGTTTGTTCGGAAGGGAAGGAAAAAGTATGTCCCAAGAGATACTGTGTATCGTGATCGCCATCCACAGCCTCGTCAATAAGGCTTGCCAGGAAATCGAACATCTGTTCTGCCGTTGAATCAGGTCCGATATAGTCATACTTTCCGGGAACAATCAAGGGTTTTCCCACTTTCTTGACTACCTCAAACTTTCCACCGCCATCCAATCTTATACGCAGAACCCTGACATTTGTGCCGCCAAAGTCAAGAGCCAGATACTCCCCCTTCTCCTTACCGGTCGGAAGTCCCACATAGGATTTAAGCATACGCAAGGAAGATTTATTGGGATCCTCCAGCCCATCCTTAAGGTCACGGCGAAAATCCGCCGCAATCGCATGAAGCCTTTCTCCGTCAATCGTGAATTCATCCAAAATCGCTTGAAACTGTTTGCTGTCAAAGGTCATTGTCTGCTCTCCTCCCAAAGGATAGAATTTAGTTTATTTCACGGATTGAAATGCCTGTTCCAAATCATAAATGATATCATCGATGTGCTCTGTGCCTATGGAAAGGCGAATCGTTGCGGGTGTAATGCCGGATGCCCTGAGTTCTTCCTCCGTCATCTGGGAATGGGTGGTGCTGGCAGGATGTATCACCAAGGACTTCACGTCAGCCACATTTGCCAGAAGTGAGAATATCTTCAGATTGTCGGTAAATTTCATTGCGGCCTCCGCGCCACCTTTTATTTCAAAGGTGAAAATCGAGATTCCGCCTTTGGGGAAATAACGCTGGTATAGCCCATGGTCGGGGTGATTCGGTCTGGAAGGATGATTCACCTTTGTCACATATGGACTTTTATCCAGATAATCGGCCACCTTAAGCGCGTTTTCCACATGGCGTTCCACCCTCAGTGAAAGGGTCTCCACCCCCTGAAGCAGCAGGAAGGCATTGAAGGGCGAAATCGCGGCTCCCATGTCCCTCAGAAGTATTGCCCTGATGTAGGTCACAAAGGCGGATTTTCCCATTTCCTTGTAGAAGCTCACCCCGTGATAGCTGGGATTCGGTTCCACCAGCCACGGGAATTTACCTGACTTCTCCCAGTCAAAGCTACCGCTTTCCACCACTATGCCCCCCAAAGTGGTGCCATGTCCTCCAATGAATTTAGTAGCGGAATGTACCACTATGTCCGCGCCATACTCAAAGGGCCGTACCTGGTAGGGCGTCGCGAAGGTATTATCAATCACAAGGGGGATCCCGTGCCTGTGAGCAATCTCTGCCACTGCTTCTATGTCAATGAGATTTGCAT
>DOYB01000172.1 GCA_003518745.1 Selenomonas sp.
CCACTACAACCAAATACGACTTTATAAAATAAATCAAAATTCACAAAAAGGAGGCGTCCTTTTTTGTTTCGTAATATTTTGCACCATAGTGCTGATTCTTCATCGGACTGCGCGAAGCTCTGCTGTACCCGCATTGAGAATTTCGGGGTACATGCGGGGAAGCTGGTGATTTTCGATGACGTGAATCTCCACGTCCACTGCGGACAGCTCACCGCCCTTATAGGCCCTAACGGAGCGGGAAAAAGCACTCTGCTTCGGGCAATTCTGGGTGAGGTGGAGCATACCGGTTCTCTGCAATATGTGGATGCCAAGGGGAAGCATACGGGACACCCTATAATCGGATATGTGCCCCAATACCTGCGCTTTGACGTGAGCTCCCCCACCAGCGTCTCAGACATCTTCATGGCATGCCTTTCAAACCGTCCGGTCTGGCTCTGCTCGTCAAAGGCATTACGCCCACGAATCATGGATAATCTAAAGCGTGTCAAGGCAGAGCATCTTATAGACCGCAGATTGGGAGCCCTTTCAGGAGGGGAGCTCCAGCGGGTCCTTCTGGCACTGGCACTGGATCCCGTACCGGATCTGCTGCTTTTGGACGAGCCTGTATCCGGTGTGGATCAAAACGGACTTGAGCTTTTCTATGAAATAGTGGCAGAGCTCCGTGCCAAGGAAGACATGGCCATAATCCTCATATCCCATGATCTGAATCTGGTGGCACGTCATGCTGATCAGGTAATACTTCTAAACAAAAAGGTACTGGCCAGTGGAACACCGGATGAGGTATTCAACGCAAAGGTCACAAAGAAGCTATTCGGCATGCTGGCAGGCCATGAAATATCTCAATCTGAAGGGAAAGGCAGCGAAGACGAATGGAAATAATTTACGGGATTATAGATGCCCTGTTCCCTTTTTCCTGGGCAAGTCATACCTTCATGAAGAATGCCTTTCTGGCGGTGCTGCTTGTGACACCACTGTTCGGACTCCTGAGCACCATGGTGGTATCCAACCGCATGGCCTTCTTCGCGGATTCCCTTGGACATGGCACCTTTACGGGCATCGCGGTGGGCGTACTGGTGGGACTTGCCTCGCCAATGGTTTCACTTGTTATCTTTTCAGTACTGTTCGCCTGGTTCATCACCTATATCAAGCACAAAAGCCATGCTTCCATGGATACCATAATAGGGGTCTTTTCTTCCACGGCAATCGCCCTTGGCCTCATGCTCATGACCCACGGAGGCAGCTTTCAGAAGTTCTCCTCCTATCTCATAGGAGACCTTCTCAGCATAGTGCCCGAGGATCTGGCGGCTCTCGCGGGTGTCTTTGCGTGCGTACTGCTGCTGTGGGGCTGGATCTTCAACAGGCTCCTGATTCTCAGCATAAACACCTCCTTCGCAAGAAGCCGCGGCATACATGCCCTCCTGGTGGAAAGCGTGTTTGCCGCGGCCCTGGCCGTAGTTGTCGCCATCAGCATCCAATGGGTAGGAATACTGATAATAAATTCCATGCTGGTACTGCCCGGAGCAGCCGCCAGAAACATCGCAAATGACGTAAAGCACTATCATCTGGCCTCTGTCGCCATAGCCCTCTTATCAGGCCTTACGGGGCTGATTCTCTCCTACTACCTGAATACCGCGGCAGGCGCCACCATAGTCGTAGCTGCCGCCGCTATATTCTTCCTTTCACTATGGTTGGGGCAAGGAAAGAGATAAATACCGCAGTTCAGTATCAAAAACTACCATCCAAAAGCGCTCCCATGAAAAACGTCATATCCTTTGAATAACTGCGAATTTCATCTAAAATAATTTCCCTGTAATCTTTGCCATGATCTATACGACTGAAGAAAAAACTCAAGCCTTCCATTATACTATCCATTTCCTTGTGCTTTTGTCCTGTTACAGCTAATATAAGTGTAAAAAATTCTGTCATTTTATAGCACATAAGAAAATATGAATAGTTCTCACGCAATGAACCGACAACCCGAAACGGATACATACCAATGAAAAACTCATTCACTATGCAGTTCTCAAAAATGTGTGAGTTACGTTGTACTATTTCCTTTGCAATGCATCTGTAACCTTCGTATGTTGCTTGCAGTTTCTCAACAGAAACAGTTTCTTGCCAATCGGTCAGTTGATACAAATCAGATAAAGCATCAAGATACTTTTCCGTCCCATCATGGGCTTTCCTACCATACAGTGCGGTCTTCATACTAAACATGCACCGAATATAATCCTGAACATGAAGTCGCATGGTAGCCAGCAAATCTAAGGATTTCTCCGCCACCTGCTCTGCTGCATATGTTTCTGCCAAGGCGTGGATAGCCTCTTCCCGTCCGTCTGCTGCCAACTCATCTGCCTGCTCCAGAAAGACCCCCATCAAAATTAACCGCTGATCTATCGTCAATTTCCTGTTTTGCAACAATGCAATACAACCAAACTGCAAATCAATCAAATATTCGCCAAGATGCATCGCTTTCACATCCCACGGTATCACGTTAAGTGGCCGTTTCTCAGATAATTCTATCTGTTCAAACTCCATCGACACCTCCGGAGATAAGATTAGTTTTGCCGCAACGGGACAACTCAATGCCAATCCTCTTTCCATCAAATCTCCTATATGATGAATAAGTCTTGGATACGTCGCACACGTCTTTGAAATAAATGTCTCGCCGTAAGCTTTCTGTATGCCGCAAAAAAAATCTTTTCTTAAGAATGGGCAAGCTCCATTTTCATCCCTCATAAGTTCGAACAGCATTCTTCCCCCTACATACTTAGGCTTCATGTACTTCAAAATAGCCTCTCGTTCTTTTTTCGACTTGATTCTACAATATCTCTGGTAGGTATCTCCATCAATTTCAATCGACCAGCTGCCCCTGCAACACATACTCTGACACAAACTCCCGTCGCACTTAAATTCATTCATATAGGTTGGTTGAAGGCAAATATAGATTTTTTCATTCATCTAAACACTCCTTTCTATAAGCCTCTCACTTTTGCTCCAGCCATCGCTCCCAAATTTCACGATATCGAGCTTCAATCTCCCGCATGTAGCCTTTGGCATCCATGACGGGAGATTTTTCCATCATGCTTCGCAAGTTTCGATGCAGATATTCCAGCAGATCCCAATCCTTAGCCACAGCCACGGCTCTTTCTATATAGCCCTCAAGACTGTCAGTGGCCAGCTCTCCGACTCCCACATTCTGAAGAATACTATAGGCAAACCTTGTACTGTGCCTATCGCTGTACCTGCTGATAACGGGTACCCCCATATACAGCGCATCACAGGTTGTGCCACCTCCCGGGTAAGGATATGTATCAAGGGCAATATCCACGTCCAGATAGCGATTCATGTACTCCCTTGTGGCAGGCTCCAAAATCACCCGATTCATTTCAAAGCCAATGCGCTTGAACCTGTTATAAGCCGCCAGCTTCATAGAAGGAGCAAAAAACACCTGACATTTAAAAAGGATCTTTGATGCGGGAACTTCATCCAATATCCTTTTCCACGCAAAAAGCATTTCATCCGTAATCTTGTGATATCCATTAAAGGCCCCAAACAAAACCCAGCCCCTCTCACGACATGGCGCCGTGCTCGACTGAGGAAGGTTATCAGTCAAGCTCTTATAGCATAGCTGACTTTTCACATGAAGGAGCTTTTCTACAAAATCCTCCTCATGCTCTCCCGGCGGATCCATAAATTCGTCAGTTAGGAAATAATCCACTGCAGAAAGCCCTGTTGTTGTCATATATCCAAGACCTGAAATCTGAACAGGGGCAGGTTTCCACGCAAGGGCAGGCAGCCCTGTATCAGCCGTATGCCCCGCCAAATCGAAGAGAATGTCAATTTCATCCTCCCAAATCTGCTTCGCGGTCAGTTCAGGGGTATAGGGACTCAACTCACGCCATCCGTCCGCCATCTGCTTAAACCAATTCGTACAATCATCCGGCTCCTTGGCCAGACTGTAGGCATATACCTCAAAAGACTCTTTGTCATAGAATTGAAAAAAAGGCCTTATAAACTCATACATGACATGCTTGCGAAAATCCGGAGATAT
>DOYB01000009.1 GCA_003518745.1 Selenomonas sp.
ATACACCATATTATTTACCGCTTACATTAGATCGTTCGGTTTTAAACCAAAGCACTATTACTTTGTGCATTTAATGGAACATGCAATTTAACATCATGTTCTATGTTTTCCACGGCTTCATTTTTATCGTAAGTATGTTCTTTGATCCATTTCTTTATCCCTTCCAACTCACATTCTCCCGTAATTTTTTGCATATAGTCACCGATAAGATTTTTTTCTCTGTCCTCAGCCTCTTCAATCTTCTTGTTCAATTCAGCTTGTTTTACTTTCAGTTCGCTCAATGATAAACGCTTCATAGATTATCAACCTCTTTCTTTATTTTTCACCTATCGCCTCAATGATAAACTCATTTTCTATATTTTGTACCATCTTTATAGCGTCTAATGGGTCAATCTTATATTTCATATTTTCGCAGTATACGACAGATATGAGTACATCATACGCTGTGTCACATTCCCAAAGTTTGTCCCACCTATCTAATATTTCCAATGATAAATTTCCAAGCCCGATGTAGCTTTCACTATAATCACCATCAATTTCTTTTAGCTTAATTTTAACGTCATCTATATTTTTCTTAACGTTATCATTTAGATTTTTTAATTGCACGCCACCACATAATTCACTCTCAAAAAAGCAAAGAACAATATCTCTTATTACATTACATTTTTTTATTTTGTGATTCTCTTTTAGCCAAGAAATGCTCCTCCCAAGCGTCTGACGTATTATGTAATTCTTTTCATCCTCATCTGATCCAACGATTAACTTGTTTCCTTTCCAGTCTTTTGCACCATCTATAACATAATCTAGCAGATACAATGCCTCGATGCGCAATGTACTATACACTGGTAAATACTCATCTATAACAGCGCTACAAATATATCCAGATATATTTGCGTTATTTTTTTTCATGTGATCCAATATCGCTTCTGCACGCTTGTCAGTTGACAATAATCTTTTTGGCATTATCTCCCCTCCAAGTATATCTATTTATATATCCATTTATATATCTAATTATATATACTATTATTTCTACTGTCAAGAGCATATCCGATATATTTTTATGAAAAAAATGGAAGGCACCATATCCGCCTTCCATCAATACTATTTATTTGACTTTCTTCTATTGCAATCCCTGCAAAGTAGCTGACAGTTTTTCGCGTTTGTTTTTCCTCCCTCGCTCCAAGGCTTGATGTGATCAGTTTCCATTTCTTCCAATGAGAATTTCTTTTTGCACTTCTTGCAGATTCCCTTTTGCTTTTCAAAGGCTTCGCGTTTCATCGCTGGAGAGAACGCGCGTATATTCAAATATTTCTCGTCACCTGTCATCACGTACGTATAAATACCTTTCTTCGCCGTGACATCATCGTCCAGCATCAGCGCGGCGATCCGTTCTTCCAGTTTCGCCGTATCTATCAGCTCGTCATGATATTCATCATAGAGCTGCCCCCATGCTATACCTTTCATTTCCTTTCTATACTTCGGGAAAGTCAGCTTCGTCCAGTTTATGACCGATTCATAATACTGCCGCAATGCGTTTGCGTTTGGATCGTGCTGATGCTCTTTCATGTAGTCCTGTGCCTTGCCTCCGCTAATCCATGAAAGAACTGCGGCAAGATAGTCCTGGCGGATCGGAGTGCCAGCCATATATTTTTCGCCAATCTTGTACGCAAGGCAATTTGTCTTTGAAAAGAATTTTTTTGCATCGGCTACGAACGGCCCGGAGTAGACTGCATTCAAAAGCTCCTGATCCGTCAGCCTTTCCCCTGCAATATTGACCGTTTCAAACCACTTGAGCTTTTCTTCCTCGTTCCCTTCGCAGAAGTAGACCGTCAGATTATAGTTCAATATCCTGTCTTGTTCCTCTTTCGTGAGATTGCTGAACTTCTTTGGGTATTTGCCGTACATGATGCTATATTGATCCGTCACATACTGACAAATGGAGATTGTACGCTGCTGGCCGTCCATCACTTCAAAGGATCCATCCTCCCGTACTGCCCAATACATGACATTCAACGGGAAGCCATTTCTGACCGTATCCATTACCGCGTCCCGCTGCTTTTCCTTATAAATAAATTCCCGCTGATACTTCGGGCGAATGTCCAGCCGTCCCCCATAACCCGTGATACCTTCCTCTTCCTTGTCAACATAACCTTCAACGAGATCTCGGACAAGTATTTCATGCAGCTCAATCTTCATTTTCTCGCTCATTCTTCCACCTTCTAATTATGATTCTACTATAAGGCTTCTTTAGTATTCCTTTTGCATCACGGTATATTGGATTACCACGTCTAAATGAAGGATTTTCTTCTTTCAATTCTTTTAATTGCTCTTTAGATAAATTAGCACTTACGCCTATGCTGATTCCTAATTCGCTTTCGGCCAATCCTACTATTTCAAATTGTTGCGGATTATAGTTTTGCAGAAACGTGTCCGGCACTCCCATCTTGCCAAAATAGTCTTTTGGTATGTCAGCAGTTCTTCCTACTTCAATGGCGTCGTAATTCTCATAGATTGGATATTCTTCTTCATTATACGTTCTCCATAATTCCATTTCTTCATGGCGTTTCTGTATATCTAAATTTGTAAACCACATAATCCCAGATATACGGATAAATCCTTCCTTGTGTTGAGATGATTTTGCATGATCCTCGTATGGGGATTGAAAAAATCCTACATTTCCTTTGAATCCATATCCAAGCCACATTTTATTATCACGAATCAACGGGAAAATTTCTTTATAATGTATGGCGTTCTGGTTCCCAATAATCAAAAATTTCTTTTCATATTCCACGAGCTGAGCCACATACTCGCGGAACAGGGAAAACGGAGGATTGGTAACGACAATATCCGCTTCCTGCAAAAGTTCTACGCATTCTTTGGATCGGAAATCTCCCGCTGGGTACTTCCGATCTCCTTTCAAAATGCGGTAAGGACGTCTCTTTTTAATCAGCAGTTCCGCATCTTCCAAACTAATCGCACCATCTCCTGTCATATCAGGAATATTGGTGATACGAAACTGTACCGATTTTTTTTCGTCATCCGGATTTCTTTTTCTTCGTCTGGATCAAAAAGGCTGATTTCCTTCCCAACTACGGAGGATCGATAGTAGCAAGTGGCAATAAGTTTCTTGAGTCCGAGACGATTGAAGTTCATGGCAAAGTATTTGAAAAAATTGCTCTCATATGGATCATCGCAGTTGCAGAGTACAGTTTTTCCTTGAAAATGCGCATCATAATGCGCCAGCTCTCGCTCAATGTCTGAAAGCTGCGTATAAAACTCATCTTTCTTTGCCTTAGCTGCTTTATTGAGGCTCGCATTGCTCACCGCCACGTTCACACCGCCTTATTTGCTTTCATGCACAAACCGATAGAATGTATTTTTCCCTACTCCAAGAAGGGAAATAGCTTCTTTCGTCTTGATTTCTTTCCGCTTCCATAGATCATATACCTTAATCCAATTTTTAGGAGCTTCTTTTTTTGGGCGTCCATAGGGACGGCCTGTTTTCGTTCTTCCGGTTCGCCTCCATACGGCAATCCCTTCCGCTTGACGTTTCTTGATGTTCTCTCTTTCCTGTTCTGCCATATATCCTATGATCTCAATAATGATATTAGTTGCCAATTCAAGGATTTCTCGCTGCTGCTCGTCCTTCGTCTGAATCATCGTTTGCGGAAAATCAAGGATATGAACAAAAACGCCCTTTCCCCGGAGCTGTTGAAGTTCATCCTTGATCTGCTGCTTGTTCCTCCCCAGACGGTCAAGGCTTTTGACATAGAGATCATCCCCATCCCGGAGCGCAGCCTTCACTTGCTGATATGCAACGCGGTCGAAGTCCTTGCCAGACTGTTTGTCTATATACAGATTTTCTGCTTTACTGACATACTTCCGCAACTCTTCGGTCTGCCGATCCACGTTCTGCCCTTTCGTCGAAACTCTCGCATAGCCAAAAATTTCTCTCGCCACGTTCTCGCCCCCTATTCCATCCCCTAAAAGTCTATTCTACTTTTCAAACGATTTTCCTGCCTTTTCATTTGTTTCAACCTTTGCCTTTTCGTCCTTTGAAACAATCCCCGAAAAGTATACTTTTAAGGAACAATAAAAAATTTCTCATGGCAATTTATAGAATTTCTAGCACATTATAAAAAAAGGGGACACACCACAGCCCCTATCGAATCCATAGCCATCTAATCCAATAAAATATCTTTACCAGCCCGCATCATTGCTATCAATTTTTTGCAAGCATCAAACTCCACCTCGCTACAGTAAATTCCCCGCTTCTTTCGCTCTACACCGTCTTGTATTCCTTTTCTTCCAGCTCCTTCTCGCTTCCCTCCCCTCTTCTTTGTTTGTTTTTCTTCTACCTTTTCAATCTCCTTTTTCTTGGTCTTCGTCCCCCGTCCCTTATTTTGATTTCCTTCCACTTTTTCAAATGAAGAAGGCAAAGAGTCGAAAATCGTCCCGCCACCAATATACTGCTTAATGCCAGGAGGCAGGTATCTAACAGCGTAGTCCCCCGTAACCTCTATTCCGAGAGCCTCAGCCTCATGACACATGTTGTGGTATGCAGCACTTGGATTTTTAGCGAACTTGCCGTTGTTCTTCTTTGCAAATGCTCTAGCTCCCGACTCTGAGCGATAAAACTTGATTTCCATGCCAATCTCCTTGTTTGAATTTATTACCCCATATTCAATATCATACTACACTTATCCCGTTTTGCAAATATGATTTTATTCCACTTTTTCAAACTAAGCTCAAAAATTAGCGGGCAGCTCGATGAATTCATAGGAAAGGAGGATGGTAGCATCATTATGACGATATATTTTGACCTCCCCATACCCCAGTTCCCGCCATGGATCCCGCCTGTAGAGTCAGAAGTTCTAAGTTTTGAATATGATTGTGCGGAACGGTAGTATATTGTAATTTGTAATACAAAATGTTATACTATTGCTATGATGAATGAAGAATATTCCATAGAGTGGGACGAGGATAAGAATGACATCAACATAAAGAAACATGGAATCAGCTTTGAAGACGCTGGTCTGGTCTTTGGTGATGGAGCCAGAATCGAATACTATGACGAGATACACAGTATTGACGAGGATAGGTACATTACCATTGGAAAGGTTGAAGATGTGCTTTTTATGGTGTTCACGGAACGTCCTGAAAACAACGCTATCAGGCTAATATCGGCAAGAAAAGCAAACGCAAAGGAGAGGAGGTTGTATTATGGCAATCCGTAAAATGAATGTGAAGGCAGGGCAGAAGCCTACAGAGGAGCAGAAAAAGCGTATTCGTGAAGCTATGAAGCAACCTATTGTCTATGATGATGATGCACCAGAGCTGACCGAGGAGCAATATAAGGCTTTTGCTATCGTGGCAGAAGAGCAACGCAAGGCAAGGCGAAAGGAGCTTGTATCTTTACGGTTGTCACATGACACGCTTGAGAAAGCTAAAATGCTGGGGCATGGCTATACTGGGGTATTGAGCCGTCTTCTGACTATGGCTTTGGACAATCCCGAAATGGTGCGGAAATGCTTATGATCTGATTTTCCGGAAAAGCATCACGGGGAGGTATTTGATATGGTGAGTTTGAAATGGGATGAGGACGAAGCCAAGAAGTTTTATGAGTCAGAAGCGCGGGCTGAAACACTATTGAGCATGTCAAAAGTCTAATGAATCGAAAGGGATGGAGCGTAGAGGATGCTTTGGATGCTCTTTCCATCCCAAAGATTGAATGGGAGAAATACAAGGCTGCGTTTCAATGGTGAACTGACATAGTTGTGCTTCATTTATACTTTGATTTCATAGCAAATCAACACTAGACAATTTTCGGAATTTTGGGTAAGTTTAGCATATCTACAAGTGTCTCATGGCGAAAAGCATGAGTCGGAAGCCAAGACAAATAAATTCAGTGCCAAGGAGAAAACTGGCCAGCGAAAAATAGACTCATATCGTTGTACCTCCCTCAAGTAATTTTCAGAATTTTCTTTTTTAAGGGGGGGGGTACAGCTGTATTAAAGGCATCAAATCAAGCGGAGTTTTCTATTTTATATCAGGAGGGAATTTTATGAAACGAGTTGTGCGAATTCTATGTATTTTCAGCTTTGCGATTGTCTATTTCTCTGCCGTATGCGGAGCAGCCCCCGCTGCTGTCAGTCCGGAGGATTGCCGCTTGTGTAATACGGGGAATCTCCAAATCGGTGTCGTAACGAGCGTTCAGGAGGCTTCGGGGGTTTTGGGTGATGTAATATCCTTCGCCCAGGGATCGCCTTCCTCGGCATATATCCCGGCGAAGGTTGTCTGCGAGTACGGGACAATATGGCTGGGTGATACCTCGGGCAACGCAGATACATGGACCCAGGCACGGGTAGAGAGGCTGATCGTCACAAGGGAGGATGTCTATACTGTTGGCGGCGTGCACATCGGCGACCATCTTTCCAAGGTTATAGACACTTATGGCGAGGCCAGGTACAGGCCAAACGATATAAAAGAATATAACGGCGTTGTAGATCAGTGGGCAAAATACAGCCCGGCCAGCGGATTGGATCATATTGCTATTGGCATTCGGGACGGATTTGTTACAGCCATTGCCGTCAGCAAAATGGCCGGAGGTCTATGAGACGGGAATGGCGGTATAATATTCATAAAACTCTGTGATCGTGGCGAATTAAAAGGGAGATGAGAGATATGGGAACACGTGAGGAATTTTGGCATGATGGTTACCTTGAATCATGGTATGATGACGGCAGCCATGGGTATTTGTACATTGACGATGACAAGGTAATTCATGGTTCAGCTATTGGTGAGTGGTTTTGGAGTGGTGTAGAAACTGCTAGGCAAAAGAATTGTACCGTCAGAGCTGGTGATGGGAATGATACTATTCAAGGTTTGCGAGGTTTTCATGTCTATGGGGAAGATGGTAATGACATTATCGAGGATGAAGCAGCAGCGGTAGTTTTCGGTGGCTTTGGAAATGATAGCCTTAAAGGCTCCTGGGTTGATGGCGGGCCGAACAATGATATTATCGAAGCGATTGCTGTGGCTTCTGGTGGAGATGGAAACGATACTATATTAGGCAGCTTTGCTAACAGCTATGAGTCTAATAACTTCATGGGCATCGGTGGCAATGGGAACGATACATTTAAAGGCTATTTTTACGGTAAAGTCGTTTTAGAAGGCGGGAGAGGAAATGACTCTTTTGACTTGGAAGTGAAATCTCTTGGCAAGCTGGATGGTGGAGCGGGTAATGATTTTATCTCTGTTAAGGTTAACTTTGCTAGTGACTCAGGCTGGGAACTTATTGGGGGAGAAGGAAACGATACGATTCAGTGTGTTCTTGACCGTACTGATGTCACCATCGAGGGAGGGACTGGCGACGATATAATCGACCTGACGCCGTCGTCCAGGAAGAAAGGCGCGCTGATAAAGTATTATGAGGGCGATGGCCACGATGTCATCTACGGGGCCAGCAGCGCGCTCGACAAGCTGTATATTGAAGCCTCCTACGAAATGACATATACCCAGACCACCGAACAGTCAAATCGTGGCGTGGCGGACCTCATCTTCAAGATGTCTGACGGGTCCGTCACTTTCAAGGACCTAAGCGTCTCGGAGTACATGCAGCATCCATTGGCAGTCGCCAGCGATGACGGGGACGATACGCCCATCGCTTTCGTCTATGGCGGCGGCGATAAGGCAATACCCAACTATTCCGGCGGCAAGGTGGCGTATGCCACAGATTTCACGGGGATAGGCTTCAATGACAATGATTTCATGATAAACTCAAGTTCGGGAACGCTGTCGCTGCAGAATGCCCGTGACAAGGTCATTGACGTTTCGAGTACCAGGGGGAGGACCATTGCCTACGCCTTCATGGCCAGCGGCGGCGGAGAAATTGACGGCAGCGGATTCTCCCAGATGGAAGTGATACTTGGGGGCAACAACGCATCGAACGTGATATATGCCGGAGCAGGGGGCTCCTCCCTCTGGGGCGGCGCTGACTCCGTCGCCGACACGCTGAATGGCGGATTCGGCGAAGACAATTTCTTTGTCGGCAAGAAAGACGGCTCGGATGTAATCAATTTCGCCTCCCCGGATGACCGTGTGATACTGTACGACGTAAGCCTGAGCGACATATCGAGCTTCACCCCTTCGGAACTTGGCATATCCCTGGCCCTTAAGACCGGCTCCACCATCACGGTGAACGACACAGACAACCTATCTCCCGCATTCCAGCTGTCGGACGGCTCCAGCTGGAAATTCAACCACACCACGAACGATTGGCAATCAGCCTGATATCGGGGTAAAAAAATATTGAAAGAGCACGGTTATTTGACCGTGCCCTTTTCTCGTGGATAAAGATTCGAGTTCCTTGGCCGCCAGCGAGCGAGCCCATCGCCTGTGATCACCGTTGCGGGAAATGGCGAAATCCCCGCCAGCTCACTTCCTCACATCGAATTCCTTGATGATGGCGCCATCATCTTCCTCAAGCGTTACCTTGACGGCCTTCTCCTTCTTGTACCAGTTTGCCACGAAGAACCTTGCTTCGCCGCTGGACAGGTCGTCCTGTGCCGACACGTACTTCCTTTCCCCTTCTTCAGTATAGAGGTAAACCTTTCTGGGCATCCCGCATTCTCCTTATCTCCCTGGGCCATGGTTTTCCGAACGGTACTGGGACCCAGTCCATATTCTTTTTAATGTCAACATATCATTTTATGTCCATTTCGGATTTTATGGATGTTTCCGATAAAAAGGGCGTTATCGGTACTGTCCGTAAACCGCCCATATCCCTCTGCCCTTTTATGCCCGAACCTGCCCGGTTTGCGGATTGTTTACGATAGAATTGAGCTGACCTGATTTCCTGCCCTTCACGGATTCGGATCCCTGCGGGAACCTGTCGATTCACCCGGCGGCCGCCGCCCGTGCTGAGACACTTTCTCATTAACATCCTGTTCTCCCGCTGCTTCAGGACATGGTGTGGGGGGCGCTCCGCGCCCATCCATCTACCTTCCTGCCGATTTCACGCCTTTCATCCCACATCCTTTTCCTTTAAGATCCGGTTCCCCCTCTGGGAGCGTCCCGACTTCTCTTTCTTTCTCCTTAGAAGCTCATCCATCCGTAGCCCAGACACTTGCGATTTTCAATTTTTTTCGTGCGAATCTCGAATTATCGCTTGACTCGAACCGTCACCCCATGATAGGACGGATGGTGAGCGGGAGCAGAGTGGCCCCTGCCCTGCTCGGTTGCAGTGCAAGAGCGATAGGACGGCGTGGAGCCGCGTCCTTCGAACCCTTTCGCCAACTCCTCCATCATCAAGATGGAACGACCCACGGTCTGGCTTTACATCGTCGCCCTCTCGGACGGTTGTTGGTGCTGCCTCATCGCTGGTGGCTAACCCCAGCTCCCAGTACGGTTTAGCCCTGTCGGCCAGACAGGGCATCAACAGGAGGAATCGCACCCCCTGCGCGTCGTGGAAAATCAAGGCCCCTCTGACGGGCTGAACGTCTGGCAGGCTAACGCCGACGGGAAAGCGTCACTTTCCTTTCGTGCTTTTCTTTGCAGCAAAAAAAGCACACTTCTCACGGTGCTTTCCGCACCAACAGAAGAAATGTGCTGATATCTGCCCCAATCTCTTGATATATCTAGCTAGTTATTGACATGATGCCTATAGCAATGTATAATTGAAGTAAGCAAATATTGGTCTATCCCCGGGATTGTTGCAAATTTTTTGTGGGGCAGACATCAGCGAAATCGTTCCGTACGCCAATACGGGACGATTTTTTTATTGCTTCCGATACTTTATTTAATTAAAAATAGTTTATCACACCCCTTAACTTACGTCAATCACAAAAAACCGTAAGACATTTGTAATACAAGGTTCTGAGCAATCTAATTTGTACAGCCTGTATATACACGCTATACAATTTTAACCGTGCATTATGTATATACATACTATACGGTTAAAACGTAACGCTTGTATATACAGGCTATATGGTGCTATACTTGATACATAAAGATTTGAAGGAGTGGAGGTTTTATGAACAAAGTCATCACAATAGCTAATCGCAAGGGTGGAATAGGAAAAACGACTACCACCGCCTCTATGGCGGCATGCCTGAAGAAAAAAAAATTTCGTGTTCTGATGATAGACCTGGACTCACAGTGCAACCTGTCCTCAAACGTCAATGCTGATGTCAAAGGATTGACCGTGCTGGATGTACTGCTCAGAAAAGGCCGCGCTTCTGAAGCGGTTCAAGCTACATCTATATGTGACATCATCCCCGGTAGTCTGGAACTAAGCAAAATCAATGATACCCTGGCTAACAAAACAGGCCGTGAGTACCGCCTACTGGAAAGTCTCTTCGATATCAAGGACGACTATGACTATTGCATCATAGACACACCGCCTGAGCTAGCCTTGGCCACCACTAATGCCCTAACAGCCTCCGACCAACTTATCATCCCCACGACTGCTGAAAGTTTCTCCTTAGACGGCATCGAGCAACTTTACAGTAGTGTCAAGGATGTTTGGTCATACACCAATAAGGACTTGGAGATAGCCGGCATCCTCATCACACTTTATAATTCCCGCGCCGTGCTCTCCAAAGCTATGCGTAAAGACTTGGAGCAAATAGCCTACAAGATAGATACAAAGCTGTATAAACAAACCATCCGCCGAGGCATTGCCATAGCTGAAGCACAGACGCAGATGGTAGACATCTTCAGCTATGCCCCAAATAGTGATGTTGCCAAAGACTATGCTGCTTGGGTAGAAGAGTATCTGGAGGATGAACACAATGCGTAAATCAGAAAAAGACTTTGAACGTAAACCAAAATCAAGACTGGAGCGAGTAGCAGAAGCAGCCTCTACAAGCAAGAAGAAAACAGGCGTAGCCTCTATTGCTGGCAACCGTGTCAGCGAGACAGAAGACCAGCGAGCCAAAAAGAGTGCATTGGTATCCACGAATTTCAGGCTCCCTAGAGATGTGAAAGATCAATGCATGGCTTTGGCGGCACTCAAACAAGTTTCACTGACTGAGTTAGTTGTACACGCAATGAAAATGCAGTTGAAGCGGAATGCTCCTTTGTTGAACCAATTTACCAAATTCCG
>DOYB01000154.1:0-4247 GCA_003518745.1 Selenomonas sp.
GACTCATTCCTCCCCACTAAAATGTATGTCATTGCTTTTTATGCTACACTCAAAGTATATCATTCGGTAGTTACTACCGGTCAAGCGTTTTTTTACATTTTTCAAAAAATGACCAGTAAATATAGGAAATGGGGTATACTTATGTATACGATGAAGCATGTCTGCGAGGAAATATAAACAGCCATGGAATGAAAGTCGAAAAAGTCAAATAAAAGCTAAGGAAACGTTGATTAAATGAACCGGCATGAATTGGCCACTGAACAGCATTGGAGATACGCTGGCATACTGCCTAATTATTGTTAATTGCTGTCAGTTTTGTGAAATCGATAATAATAATCTTATCACATTCCATCGGTTTGCCGTCTTCGTCAAGGGCAGGCTTGAATATCCACTTTGCGACTGCTGAAATGGCTATGTTATCAACCGCAAGCCGCCCTGAACCGATTATCACCTTGGTTCTCTTTACCCTGCCATCCCTTCCGATTGTGGCAGCAACGGTGACACTTCCATCGAACCTGAGTCCACCTGCCGGCGGATACACCTCCTTCAAAACTACCGGAGGCTGTCCCATCCTTTGATTGGTATTTGCCGGTGGGACTGCAATTTCAGGACTCTTCCCCTCCGAATCAGCCTTTTCCATCTCCTCCATGAGCTTTTCCACGGCTTCATCGGGTGCCTCTTCCACTATCGGGATTTCCTCAGATTCCTCCGGAACCTCCGCGGCAATGACTTCCTCCTCATATATCATTGGTTCCGAAGCCGGTTCGTTGGGCAGCGGCTCCATAATAACCGCTTCCTCCGGAACAGCTTCCTCCGGGAGGTCAGCCTCTACCCACTCCATTTCCTGAAATAGCTTAAGCTCCTGTTTAGGCATCAGGTTTGGCAAAACACAAGCAAACGCCATCAAAAAAATCAAGTGCAGGACAATGGCAGCGATAAATGTGGCAGTCCAACGAGAGGAGTAGCTTCGCAATCAGCTCCCCTCCTTGACTTCCGTGGCGATTGAAATATTCTTTGTCCCGGATTTCTTCAGTATATCAAGCACATACACCACATGCTCATAGGGCACGCTCCTGTCCCCTCGCAAAACGAATACCGTTTCACTGTCCGCCTCAAGGGTTTCCTTCACCCGCTTCGCCAAATCCCCACTTGGAACAGTGTCCTTATCATAGAGGATATCCCCTGTCCCGGTAACCGTAATCGGAACTATACCGGGCCTTGTTTCCCTTACAGCCTTTGACGCGTGGGGCAAACTCACCTGAATAGTATTGGTCTGAACCATATATATAGTGCTTATCATGAAAAACACCAGCAGGAACAGCATAATGTCAATCATGGGGATTATCATGACCAGAGGCTGCTGCTTTTCCCTGTAGTCACGCCTCATGTTCAGTCCTCCTACACCCCAGCCCATTCAGCACAACTGCCGATGCCCTGTCCAAAAGAGTCAGCTCCTCATCCAGCCGCTGAGCCAAGTAGGTGTGTACCAGCAGGGCAAATATTGCCACGCAAAGGCCGGTTGCCGTTGCCACCAAAGCCTCACCTATGCCCCCCGTAATCGCCAATGGCTGTCCTGCCTGTAGATTGAAAATGCTGAAGGACTCTATCATACCCGAAATTGTACCCAAAAGCCCCAACAGCGGCGCGAGGGTCACAATCATGGAAAGGTAGTTCAGTCCGGCCCGTAGCTTCATCGCGATCTGACCATATGCCATATCCACCGCAAGAGAAACATCTTCCCCATCAATCGCGGCCTGTATTCCATTTTCCGCCAGATACCCTAGGACACTATCCTGCTTCCCGCACCGTTCCATACATTCAGCAAGCGGCACGGATTTCAGCCATCCAGGCAAATTCTTCAGGAAAACTTCACACTCCCCCTCCACATATCTATAAAAGCGCCAGCGTTCTATACCTATAACCGTCACAGCAATGGAGCAGATAACAAGCAGGTACATGACAGGTCCGCCCTTTTGGAATAACTCAAGGACACTCATCTAAACACCTCAACTTACCTAAAAAATAAGATTTTCAAGCACAGCAATTTCAAAAGAATTTGATTCAGCAGGATTTTTCCTGTATTTGTAGAAATTGAAAGCCATAAGACATAACATAACACAAAATGATTTTAATCTCAATCCATCGAACCAAACCATGAGTATGGCAGGAAGGAAAGCGGTGACAGCAATGGAACAATTCAACAAGCAAGAAATCGATGAAAAGATAAGAGCATCCATGCCTATGGAGCATAGGTGGCATAACAGGTTCCACCTTGAAATGCCCTTTGGTCTCATCAATGATCCAAACGGTCTTGCCTACTGGAATGGAGAATACCATATCTTTTTCCAGTGGAACCCCTTTGGCTGCGAACACAAGAACAAGTGCTGGGCCCATGTAAAGACAAGGGATTTCGTGAAATACAGCGTCCCTGAACTGGCTCTCTGGCCCACGGATGTACACGACAAGGACGGCTGTTATTCCGGCTGCGGACTTGTGGAGAACGGGCAGCTAAGGGTACTCTACACCTGCAACTCGAAGGATGAAGCCGGGGTGAGAACAGCCGCGCAGCGTTTCGGAACCTTCATGGAAAAGGGAAATGTCCGCAAGGACGCCATAATTGTCCCCGGTAATCCCGATGGCTATACTGCCCATTTCAGGGATCCGAATATCTTCTACTATCACGGTGCCAGACATTTCGTGCTTGGTGCCCAACGAGAGAACCAAACAGGAACCGTACTGGTCTATCGTGAAGAAGGGGATAATTGGAAGCTTCTGGGAGAAATCAAAACCGAGCTTAGTGCCTTCGGTTATATGTGGGAATGTCCGGGGCTCTTAAAGTTCGGCCCATACGACGCGCTGATATTCTGCCCCCAGGGACTTGAAGCAGAGGAGTATCAATATCAGAACCTGTTCCAGTCCGGTTATATAACAGGCCACCTATCCCTTGACAGTATGGAAATGATACATGGCAAGTTCCATGAACTGGATCAGGGCTTTGATTTCTACGCGCCTCAGGTCTTCCAGCACGAAGGAAGGCAAATACTTCTGGGCTGGATGGGTATGCCGGATAAGAACGGGGAATATCCCACCGCGGAAAAGGGATGGATGTTCTCATTGACCATGCCAAGAGTACTGACTCTGAGACAGGGACGCATATACTCGCAGCCTGCCAAGGAACTGGAGGCCCTTCGGATTGAAGAGACCGCCATCGACATTGAGGCCCATGAGACAACCTTGGTACGCACCGAGCTTTCAGAGGGTGCAGAGATCCTGCTGGACATTACCCTTGGACAAGCCCAGCAGATAGTACTGACTCTTGGATATGGTCTGGAAAAAACAGTACTCAGCTATGACAGGGCCACTCAGGTCATGACGATAGACCGTACCGGAATGGAGCTTGGCGGCAAGGGCGTACGGAAATTCAAACTCTTCGTGGACCGTGTACTGAGTCTCCGGCTCTTCGTTGACAGAACCGCCATCGAAGCCTTCTTCCAACACGGGGAAGAAGCGGCCAGCTTCTTCGTATTCCCGAAGAAAAATATACTTCCGGAAATGACCCTCACCTCAGAGGAACCTATGGAGGAAGTCAGCGGACGAGTTTGGGAATTGGACGCTTTCAGGTATCGCTGAAAAATTAAAACAATATTTCATTTTCCCCAAATCATACCAATCGCCTTTTCCGGGCATTTACCGGTGCATTTCCCGCAACGGATACATTCGGCTGAATCGGGGTGAACCGCGGGGTTTATTTCCATAGGACAATTCCTCATGCATGTGCCGCAGGATGTGCATTTATTCCTGTCAACACTCAGATGGTATACGCTGAAGCGGTTGAGCAAGCCGTAAATCGCGCCAAGTGGGCAAAGCACCTTGCAAAAAAAGCGTTCCGTGAGAATACACCCCCCGATAACCGCCAGCAGTATTCCCATTTTCCACAGAAACAGTCCTCCGGCGGCAGCCCGAAGCTCATGTCTTGCCAGCAGCAAAGGGATGCCGCCCTCAAGGGTTCCCGCGGGACATATATATTCGCAGAAGGCAGGCTCCCCTATCCCCGCGTAATTCATAGACACAACAGGAAGCAGAACAACGAAAAGCAAAAGAATCACGTACTTGACGTAAATCAGCTTTTTCCATAACAAGACGCGCTTGGGAGAAGGAATTTTATGCAGAAGTTCCTGAAACAGCCCGAAGGGACACAGGAAACCACAAACGGCCCTTCCAAGAATAACGCCAATAAGCATGAGGCT
>DOYB01000154.1:4393-5706 GCA_003518745.1 Selenomonas sp.
GAATAACAATTAAGCCCCGGGCTGCAAAACTGCTTCCAGGGGCCTTTGTATATTTTACCCGTGCCCAGATTCAAAATCTGGGCATTTGTCATTATAAACGCGATAAATTGAATCAAGTGACGCATCATGCTGTGACTCAATACTGTCACCTCAACCGATTCCTATACATTCCAGACAGATATTCACCGCTTTGTGGAATATAACGGATAGCTCTCCTCTTTCCATGCCATAGGCTATAAGAAACGCGCCCGTCAGCCCAAGAAGGATTTGAAAGCCAGCCCTCCTGTTCATTTCAGGTAGTTCTCCATGAACTCACGATACTGCTCCACGTCAGCTCCGATCACAGGTACGCCCACCAGCTTGCCCTGGCTGTCCACAAAGAAGGTAGTAGGTACGGCATCAACCTCCTTCAGGGCATTCCTCAGATTCTGATCAGGATATATGTTGACAAAATCCGCATTGGCTTCAGTGACTACTTTTCGCGCATAATCAATGTGTGCCTTATCATTTTCTCCTGAGATATCTATTACCAAACCGATGACCTGCGTATCACGGTCAGCGTAATCCCTGGAAAGCTTGCCAAGAGCCGGCATTTCACCAATGCAGGGAGGACAGAAGGTTCCCCATACATTGATTACAGTCAGCTTCTTGCCCGCGAATATTTCCTGTGTCACCTCATTGCCATTCAAATCCCTTGTGGAAAACTGAGAAAAGTTTACCTTAGAATATGCCCCGGAGTATGTCTCCTCGGCCCCGCAGCCGGAGAAAACGGCAAAGGATACAACCAGCATCATCAACGAAACTAACAGCCTGAACTTTTTCATCTGCAATCCACCTCCAAAATCCTTAACGCCTTAACCGCATCGATTCATTTACTCTTTAACCGCCAGTGCCTCGATTTCACAAAGAGCTCCCGCGGGAAGCGCCTTAGCCGCCACGCAGCTTCTCGCGGGTTTTGAAATAAAGTGCTTTGCGTAGACAGCGTTGAACTTTTGGAAATCCGCTATATCCGCAAGGAAACAGGTGGTCTTTACCACCGCGTTCATGTCAAGGCCAGCAGCCTCCAAAACAGCCTCCACGTTCCTGCAGCACTGTTCTGCCTGTCCCTCGATATCATCTGCTACGATTTTACCCGCTTCGGGATTAATGGCAATCTGACCTGAGAGGTAAAGCATTCCATTTGCCTCAATAGCCTGACTGTATGGTCCAACCGCTGCAGGCGCCTTATCCGTGTGCATTACCTTCATTTCAATTCCTCCATTCCAAAAATCTTATCTCATTCTGTCCACGATCATGGTACCACGCTCAATTTC
>DOYB01000203.1 GCA_003518745.1 Selenomonas sp.
AACACACAGCCTTTCGTTACTGCTCCTATCATCGGCATCACCGCTGCTTTGGAGGAGAAGAAGGCTAACGGCGCGGATGTTCCCGATGGTGTTATCAACGGTATCAAGGTCGGTATGATGGGACCTTTGGCCGGTGTTGGTGACCCGATTTTCTGGGGTACTCTTCGTCCTATCACTGCAGCTCTTGGTGCTTCCTTCGCTATGACAGGAAGCCTCCTCGGACCGATTATCTTCTTCGTTCTGTTCAATGCAGTTCGTCTTGCGGTTCGTTGGTACGGCATCAGCTACGGCTATGCTAAGGGTACCGATGTCGTTCAGGATGTTGCTGGCAACAAGCTCCAGAAGATTACTGAGGGCGCATCTATTCTTGGTCTTTTCGTCATGGGCGCGCTGGTCAACAAGTGGACCCATGTTAACATCCCGGTTGTGGTTTCTGAAATCGACAATGCAGCTGGTGAGCATGTTGTTACCACGGTTCAGGGCATTCTGGATCAGCTCATGCCTGGTCTTGTTCCGCTCCTCATGACCTTCGCCTGCATGGCTCTCTTGAAGAGGAAGATCAATGCTATCTGGATTATTTTCGGCCTCTTTGCCATTGGTATTGTTGGCTTCGCACTGGGAATCCTTGCTGTGTGATTTGCCAGTTGTGAGAAGTTTTTAATTGGGGGAAGCCTTCGGGCTTCCCCTTTTTGCGCGTTTTTTACAGTTCGGGTTCAAAAACTACATGGGGCTAGCTTTCACGCCATATTAGCGGTATAATAGGAGTGTTTGCAGAAAGGGATAGGATAAATCTTATAGATTTTTTCTTTCATTGGGGCATATTCCATTGTTGTAGGGCGGAGGTGTGTTCAAATGGGTCTGGTGAAATTGGAATCCCTGTTGGGAAATAAGATAGAAGGTTTTTTCAACAGTAAGTTTTCGAGCGCGTTGGAGCCGGCTGAACTGGTGCGTTCCCTGAAACAGGAGGTAGTGCGCCATAAGCGGAAAACTGAGCATGGAACTGTGGTACCGAATGATTATTCGCTGATTTTAGGTGAGGAGGACTACCAACGTCTGTGCGCTGCCCGCGTCATGCAGAGCCTATATGAAGGTGTTGAGCGCAAGGTCATCAAGGAGGATTGCGTTTTATCGGGCAAGCTTCAGATACGAATGGGGAAAAAGGCTGGGGAAAAGGGGCTTTGTGAGATATTATCAAAGGAATCCTCTGAGTCCTCTGTTGATTTGGATGAACCTAATACCATAGTATTGGAACGTAGGAAATTCGAGGCGCCCTTGAATCTTCCGCCTGAGCATGAAATCGCGAGGATTCGTGTAAAGTCGGGACCTGACGTGGACGCGAAGCTGGTTATTGGCGTAAAGCAGGTCTATATAGGCCGAAGGGACAAAAATGAATTCATACTCACCGATGTCAACGCGTCACGTATACATGCCTATATTTCATATGAAGGTGGAAGACATGTGCTCCATGATGCCGGAAGTACGAACGGTACCTTTGTGGGATTGAAACGGGTGGAAAGCCAGCGGCTTCGTTCAGGCGATGAATTTAAGATAGGGAGTACGGTTTTGGTTTATGAGGTGATTTGATTGCCGATAACAGCTTATTTGCTTAAGGGAGCGTCAGTCCTGCTTGAATACGGGATGCTGCTGTTCCTGCTGGTATTTGTCGCACGGCTGACGCGTTGTATATTCGTGGATGTGAAGGCTCAGAGAAAAAAGCTTTCGGCTATGGAGCAGTCTGCCGAGGGTGGCGCGGCAATTGCTGTGGTGAAGGCTCATGATCCGGAGCTTATGGGACGGCGATTTGTATTTCAGCGGGAAATCGCTATCGGACGCAGCCCGGATAACGACATAGTCATACCGGAAAACTATGTGTCCCATCATCATCTGGTAATTTATCAGCATCAAAATCTGTATATTGCGGAGGATATGGGCAGTAGGAATTCTACTCAGATTAATGGTGTTCCACTGGTAAATAAAGTTTATCTGCGAAATGGGGACCAGATACAGGTTGGGCTTGTGACTATGAGGTTTGAGATTTAAGACTATGAAATGGGAATGTGAGAGGTGAAGGCTGTGCGGGTGTATCAGACGACCAATGTGGGACTGGTTCGCCGCATAAACGAGGATGCGGTGCTCTGCTTTGATCCCTATACATATTTGGTGGCAGACGGCATGGGCGGACATGCGGCGGGTGAGGTTGCCAGCAGGATCCTGGTGGACACAATCAGGCAGACGTTGACTGTTCAGCCGGCCCCTTGGGGAGAGAATGAGCTTAGTCAGGCTGTGCTTCGGGCAAACGAGGCCATTTTAAAAAGAGTCAGCGAGGCTCCGGAGCTGCGGGGCATGGGTACCACGGCTACATTGCTTCATTTTGAGGGTAATACGGCGTATTATGCCCATGTTGGCGACAGTCGGCTGTACCTGATTCGTGGCGGATACATGATGCAGATAACAAGGGATCACTCCTATGTGGAGGAGCTTGTTGCTATGGGCAGTATTACACACGAAGAGGCTAGGAACCATCCCCGTAAGAATCTGCTTACCAGGGCTGTGGGTGTAATGGAGAAGTTGTCAGTGGATTCGGGAAGCTTTGAAATAGAGCAGGGGGACCGCCTGCTTCTTTGCACTGATGGACTTACCAATATGGTATCTGATAATGACATAATGGAACTGCTGAAAGGCGAGGGAAACCCGGCGGATGCGTTGATCTCTAAGGCCATGGAGGCAGGGGGATCTGATAATATTACTGCTATCGTGGTGGTGTATGACCATGAGGAATGAAAGCTGGCATTTGCTGCTGTCACCCTTGGGCATTGTTCTGGCGGGACTGGCTCTTTTGTACATGGTTCCAAATGGTGAGGGGCTTCAGTCTATCGAATCGATCGGCGGTTTGTCCTGTGTCCTTTGGCTGGCAGGGTGCGTAGTGTTGACAGTCCTTATACAGTGGATGCTTCTTCACAGCACGCCTCCGGCAAATCCATGGCTGTTTCCCTGTGCGATGCTGCTTACAAGTGTTGGCCTTGTAATGCTGGCGCGGTTGAAATTAGAGCTTTTTCCGGCTCAGTTGAAATGGTTGTTCATAGGGCTGGTGATTTTTCTTGTTATGCTCCGTATGAAGACAAAGATCCTGCGCCTTACGGAATATCCATATATTCTGGGCATTGGCTGTGTAATACTGCTTCTCTTGCCACTATTGTTCGGTACGGAAATCGGAGGCAGCCGTAACTGGCTTCTGCTGGGTCCCATTAGGGTTCAGCCATCGGAGTTTGGCAAGATCCTTTTGGTGCTCTTTTTGGCGGCATATCTTTCATCTCACAGGCATGTTCTGTCTCTTCCCAATAAGGAGTGGCTTTTCCTGCGTATGCCGCCGTTCCGTTTTATTGCGCCGCTCCTTACGATTTGGAGCGCCTCAGTCCTTATGTTTGTCGTGGCAAGGGATCTTGGCTCTGCCCTGCTATTTTTTGGCATTGCGGTGGCTATGACGTATATGGCTACCGGAAATCGCTCGTATGTGGCAATGGCCGTTGTTTTTTTCGGGGCAGCTGCGGTTTTCAGTTATATGGCATTTGGTCATGTGCGCGTACGGTTTGATATTTGGCTTGATCCATGGCAGGATCCTGCCGGGATGGCATATCAGGTGGTTCAATCCCTCTTTGCCTTTGGCGCGGGTGGGGTATGGGGCACCGGGTTTGCCCATGGACATCCGGATATGATTCCGGAGGTACACACGGATTTCATTTTCTCCGCGATTGCCGAAGAATTCGGGCTGGTGGGAGCCTTGATGGTCATGAGTATATATGCCCTGTTCTTTTATGAGGGAATCCGGGTGGCATTAACCAGAAAGTCAGCGGCCCATATGCTCCTTTCAGCAGGTGCAGCCATGGTGTTTTTCCTGCAGGCATTCATAATTATCGCGGGTGTTTCAAAGTTTCTCCCTCTTACGGGCATTACCATGCCATTCGTGAGCTATGGGGGAAGTTCAATGGTATCCAGTTTCCTGCTCTTGGGCATTATAATATCAGTGTCAAGAGGGGAGGCGGGCTGATGGGAAAAAACATCAGACGTCAGATACTTCAGGTTGCGGTGCTTTTCCTTTTGCTGTTTGGGGCTCTCGCGGCCAATATCATCTATTTGATGACCTTTGCTGCCGATGGATTAGCCTCTAACGCGCTGAATCCCAGGAATTCAGCGGCCGATTCAGATACCATTAGGGGAACCATCTTGGACGCGAATGGCCGGGTATTGGCGCAATCCTCGGAGGACGGTACGCGCAGTTGGCCCCTTGGTGAAATGATGGCCCATGTGGTTGGTTATCATGGTGAAAGAAGCGGTTCCGTCGGCGTTGAAAGCTATGCCAATAAGGAACTTATTGGCATGACAGATGGAATGTACCGTCTTGGGCCTGCAGGACAGCTGCTGGCAGCGGATGTGGGAAATACGGTCACGTTGTCACTGGATTCAGAGGTGCAGCAGGCAGCATGGGAAGGACTTGAGGGACGAAAAGGCGCTGTGGTGGTTATGGATGTGGACACGGGTGCTGTTCTTGCTTTGGTAAGCAGCCCTTCCTTTGATCCGGAACGGGTGGAAGAGGATTGGGACAATCTGCTGGAGGATGCGGCGGCTCCGCTCCTGAACAGGGCTCTTTCAGGATTGTATCCACCGGGCTCCACAATAAAACCCATGATATTGGACATAGCCCTTCGACAGAATGCCGCCCATGATGGAGAAGCCTTTGATTGTACCGGTGTATTGGATGTTGGCGGTGGATATACCATACAGGAGAGCCACAACGAGGTCCATGGCACCGTTTCCCTGCGGGAGGCACTGATAAAGTCCTGTAATATAACCTTTGGGACACTGGGAATGCGGCTTGGTGGTAAAGGTCTTGAGGACGGCTTTCATCGTTTCGGCTTTGACAGGTCACTTGATGGGGAACTGGCCGAGGCGGAAAATCATCTGCCTGATTTTGCTTCCCTTGATTCGGGGGATTTGGCTCAGGTGGGTATAGGGCAAAGCACTTTGCTGGTTACCCCTATGCACATGGCTATGCTTGCCGCGGCAATGGCCCATGATGGTGTTTTGATGAAGCCGTATATAATAGCAGAGGTTCGTTCAGCCAATGACGTGGTTCTTTATAAAGCCGCTCCAAAGAAGTGGCTCGATGTCAGTTCTCCTGAGCGCACGAGACTTATCCATAACTGGATGGAGGATGTAGTGAATGAGGGAACAGGAACTGCCGCGGCGATAAACGGAATCAGTGTAGCAGGAAAAACGGGAACTGCGGAGAATTCTGAAGGTGAGGATCATGCTTGGTTTATAGGTTCAGCCGAGGTTGAGGGTAGAAGGGTCGCGTTTGCTGTTCTGGTGGAAAATGGCGGAGCAGGTGGACGTGTAGCTGCGCCAATCGCAAGGAGCATTGTGCAGAGCCTTATGAGATAATATATTTTTCAGTTTGCCCCA
>DOYB01000087.1 GCA_003518745.1 Selenomonas sp.
AAGCCACCTCATCCGTCAGCCTACGGCTGCCACCTTCCCCTCAAGGGGAAGGCTTGATACACAGCAAATCGTCCATTCGTGCGACTTTGTACAATCGCATAAATTCCTAGTTATTCACATCCCTTGTTGGGAATTATAAATACACTTATAAAATATTAAAGGAGGAATAATTATGCGTATTACTGATTTGCTCAAGAACGAAAGCATTCTTCTTGGCGCAAATCCGGCCGACAAGGACGCAGCCATCGATCAATTGGTTGATTTGATGGGAAAGTCCGGGAATCTGGCGGATCCGGCGCAGTACAAGAAAGATGTTTTAGCTCGTGAAGCATCAGGTACAACGGGGCTGGGTGATGGCATTGCCACCCCCCATGCAAAGAGTTCGGGGGTCAAGGCGGCAGGGCTTTCTGCCATGACGGTTCCCGCGGGGATGGATTTCAAGTCAATGGATGGTAAACCCTCCAGGCTGTTCTTCATGATCGCGGCACCGGCTAGCGCAAATGATGAGCATCTGACCATCCTGAGTCAGTTGGCAACCATGATCATGGACCCTGATTTCAAGGAAGCACTGGTTGCGGCCACTACCAAGGAGGAGTTCCTTAAGCTCATCGATGACAAGGAGAGCGGCACGTTCAAGGGAGCCAGTGCAGGAAACGCGCCGGCGCCGACTGCGGATCACATTCAGATCCTTGCGGTTACCGCATGTCCTACGGGAATTGCCCACACCTTTATGGCGGCGGAAAGCTTGGAGCAGCATGCCAAGCAGCGTGGAATCACCATAAAGGTTGAGACCAATGGCTCCGGCGGTGCTAAGAATGTGCTTACCGCAGATGAGATTGCCGCGGCGGATGCCATCATAGTGGCAGCGGATAAGAATGTGGCTATGGCCCGTTTCAATGGCAAGAGGGTGGTCATTACAAAGGTCGCGGATGGCATAAACAAGGCCGATGCCCTTTTGGACAAGGCTATGTCGGGCAATGCGCCTGTCTATCACGCTTCCGGCTCAGATGAATTCGAGGGTGCGGCGGATACTTCCGGTGAAAGCCTTGGTCGTCAGATTTACAAACATTTGATGAATGGCGTTTCCCATATGCTACCCTTCGTGGTGGGCGGCGGTATCCTGATTGCCCTTGCATTCCTGTTTGATACCTACGATCCGGCCAATCCCGGAGGCTTCGGTTCAAATACACCGGTGGCCAAGTTCTTCATGAGTACGGGCGGCGCGGCCTTTGGCTTCATGCTCCCTGTACTGGCAGGCTTCATTGCCATGAGTATCGCTGACCGTCCCGGTCTTGCGGTTGGTTTCGTGGGCGGAGCTCTGGCAGGTTCAACCGGTTCCGGTTTCCTTGGTGCTCTCTTGGCAGGCTTTATTGGCGGTTATGCTGTCAACTTCCTCAAGAAAGCCTTCAGCGGACTCCCGGCTGCACTGGACGGTGTCAAGCCCGTGCTGCTTTACCCCTTCTTTGGAATCCTGATCATAGGTCTTATCAGTACCTATATCATTGCTCCTCCGGTCAGCTCCATCAATGCTTGGCTGGTTGATACCCTAAAGAACATGGATCCCAGCGCTAAGATTCTCATCGGTATAGTCGTTGCGGGCATGATGGCCATCGATATGGGCGGCCCCATCAACAAGGCAGCCTATGTGACGGGCACGGGACTTCTTGCCAGCGGTGAATACCATGTTATGGCAGCCGTTATGGCCGGCGGTATGGTTCCGCCTCTTGCTATCGCTCTCTGCACCATGCTCTTCAAGAACCGCTTCACTGAAAATGAGCAGAAGGCCGGTCCCACCAACATCGTTATGGGTCTTTCCTTCATAACAGAAGGTGCTATTCCCTTCGCGGCAGGAGATCCGCTTCGTGTGATTCCCGCCTGTGTGGCAGGCTCCGCGGTTGCAGGCGCTCTTTCCATGGCCTTTGACTGCACTCTTCGCGCTCCCCATGGCGGAATCTTCGTGGTTCCCACTATCGGAAACCCGGGCATGTATCTGGCGGCCATTCTTATTGGAGCTGTCGTAGGCTGCATGGTTCTCTCGGTTCTCAAGAAGCCTTTGAAGAAGTAATCCAATAAAATACAGGTAAGGCTTAAAAAGTAAGCTCAGGCAGATTTTTCTGAAATTCCGCCTGAGCTTTTTATTAAAATATTAAAATATATGAAATGTATCTACGCTTTATACGGGTTACAGTATATCAATATATTCACCGCTGAGGGCTTTATTCATGCTCCGGACAGCGCAGAATTTCCCGCACATACTGCAGGTGTCACTATGGTCGTCCTCAGGCAGGCGATCTTGGCGTATGGCCTTTGCGGTCACCGGATCAAGGGCGCAGGCGAACTGGGCATCCCAGTCGAGTCTGCGTCTTGCCTCGGCCATTTTGTCATCCTGTTCACGGGCCCCCGTGATTCCCTTCGCGATATCAGCAGCATGGGCGGCTATCTTGGAGGCGATGATACCTTGGCGGACATCCTCCACATTCGGCAGCGCAAGATGTTCAGCGGGAGTTACATAGCAGAGGAAGGCGGCTCCGTTCATGGCAGCTACGGCCCCTCCGATGGCGGCAGTGATATGGTCATAGCCGGGGGCGATATCCGTCACCAATGGGCCGAGTACGTAGAAGGGCGCTCCCATGCAGATGGTCTTCTGTACCTGCATATTTGCCGCAATCTGATCCAAGGGTACGTGTCCCGGCCCCTCCACCATGACCTGCACATTGTGCGCCCATGCCCGTTTCGTAAGTTCGCCAAGCCTTACCAGCTCTTCTATCTGGCATACATCCGTTGCATCCGCGAGACAGCCGGGACGGCAGGCATCTCCAAGGGAGATGGTAACGTCGTATTCCTCGCATATATCCAGTATTTCATCATAGTATTCATAGAAAGGGTTTTCTTCCCCTGTCATGCTCATCCATGCGAAGACCAGGCTGCCGCCGCGGCTTACGATATTCATCTTTCGCTTATGCTTCCGTATTTGTTCGATGGTCTTTCTGGTAATACCGCAGTGGAGAGTCACGAAGTCAACCCCGTCTTCGGCATGGAGCTTTACCACGTCGATGAAGTCTTTGGCCGTGAGTGTAGACAGATCCCTTTGGTAGTGTATTACGCTGTCATATACCGGAACGGTACCTATTATGGCAGGACATTCGCGTGTCAGCTTTTGACGGAAGGGCTGAGTGTTTCCATGACTGGAGAGGTCCATGATAGATTCTGCCCCCAGCTCCACAGCTCTCATTACCTTCTGCATTTCTATGTCATAGTCCTTGCAATCCCGTGAAACTCCAAGGTTCACGTTAATCTTCGTGCGGAGCATGCTGCCAATCCCCTCCGGTTTCAGACATGTATGCAGACGATTCGCGCATATCGCGACCTTGCCCTCGGCCACAAGCCGGAGAAGTGTTTCCTGATTAATATGTTCTTTCTCGGAAACCGTTTTCATCTCCGGAGTCAGAATGCCTTTTCTGGCAGCGTCCATCTGTGTTGTGTAGTTTCTCATGTTACGAAGCCTCCAATACATAAAATAAACGTGGAACAATCCCAGGCAGGAATCTGTTCCACGTTCTTGAAAGCATATTTCCCTACGTTGGCATTACCCAAATCAGGTCAGGTCGAAATGCGCAATTTCCTCTCAGCCCGTCTGCGAGCTCCCCTATTGTATTCATTATTTGGCAATATGTTATACGGTTGCGAGATGTTTGTCAAGGAATTCATTTCAGGAGCAGTATCACATTTATTCGTCCTTGGCAGGTGCCAGTCCCTTGGCCCATTCGTAGGTTTTCAGATATGGGTCCGCTTTTATGGGCGGGGTGCTTTCTATTATTTCAATCATACCGTCACTCTTTACACGTCCTATGTGAAGGCTTCGGAAGACGTGCTGGGTCTCCCCGTCCAGCTTCACTTCACCCTCCGGGGTACGCAGGTCTATCATCGCCAGGGCATTGCGTACGGCATTCGTGTCGAAGCTGTTTGCCCTCTCTACCGCGGTCTTCCATAAATAAACTGCTGTATAGGCTGCTTCTACAGGGTCATCGGTAAGACGTGCGTTTCCGTAAGCGCGCTTGTAGGCGGAAATGAAGCTGCGGTTCTCAGGATTGTCAAGGGATTCGTAATAGTTCCACGCCGTAAGGTGTCCGGCTACGTTCTCGGCACCTATGTACTGAATCTCGATTTCAGCGATGCTGAAGGACATGACGGGAATCTCATCAGCGGAAATCCCTGCTTCACGCAGCTGACGGAAAAAGTACGCGTTCGTGTCGCCGTTCAGAGTGTTGATTATGACATCGGGATGAATGGCTTTGATACGTTCTATGAGTCCGCCATAATCCGTGTGTCCAAGAGGGGTATACTCCTCACCCACGCATTCTCCACCCATGGCATTAAGCTGAGCCTTTATGACCTTGTTGGCTGTATGCGGGAAAATGTAATCGCTTCCTACCAGGAACATGCGTTTCTTTCCGTTCCTCAGAAGATAGTCTATGGCAGGAATTATCTGCTGGTTCATGGTGGAGCCGGTATAGACTACATTCTTCGTATTTTCCATTCCCTCGTATTGAACTGGATACCAGAGGAGCGAGTTCTCGTTTTCCATAATGGGAATGACTGCCTTTCGGGAGGCCGAGGTCCAGCAGCCGAAAATCGTGGCTACATTTTTGGTTGTAAGCAGCATCCGGGCTTTTTCCGCGAAGATGCGAGGGTCGGAAAGGCCGTCCTCTTCAATTATCTCTATTTGCTTTCCAAGGACACCGCCCGCGGAATTGATTTCCTCTATAGCCAGTTTTTCCGCCTCCAGTACTGGAACCTCGCTGATGGCCATGGTTCCGCTGAGAGAGTGGAGGAGCCCAACCTTAACCGTATTGCTGCTCAGGGGGGCTATTCCCCCGTTACAGCCGGCTACAAACAGGCTGACTGTCGCAAGCCCCACGCATATGATTGTTTTCCATTTCATTTTACTCACCAACCGTTTTTTGTACTCTGCTATGGATAATTGAATATTACAGTTGCAAATAAAACCCAATAACTAATTTACCACATTCGGCGTAAAAATGGAAGCTCCTTCTTTTTTTATGAAGTTTTGCTGAAAAAAGCAATAGTTGCTTCAGGTTGCCGGCATGCGGAGGATGTGGCGGTAATTCCGTGAAATTGGGGTGGCTTTTGGACTGTAATGGCGTTATAATGTTATGGCTTGTATTATACCGTTTGGAATTCACTTGAGCTTTTACCTGTGTGCCATGCGGAAAAGGAACAGGGAGGTGAGAGTATGACGATTGAGGCATTAGACCGCAGACTGAGCAGGGCAATCACCCAGTATACGGAACGCATTGATTCCCAGTACATTGAGGGGGATAAGCCTCTGACACATAATGACGCGGTAGAGATCGCAAAGGAAACCAGCGACCTCATGACGCTTTTCAAACAGGAAATCATTCGTCAGATGAGGCACTATGCCCATAAGCCTGAGTAAAGCGCCGCGGGTTTATGCAACTGGTATGACATTTTCTCTTACTTTGAAATCTTGAATCCGGCTTAGGTTTCTTGCAAGGGCTGATGAAAATCGGAGGATTTCCGGCTTGTTTTTCGGAAACTGTCAAGCAACAGCAGGGAAAAAACTTTTTTTGTCGAAGTAAGGAATGTGGCGTATAGCCCTCAAAAATTTTTCGGAGGGGGAGTATGAAAGACGTTTTATTGGCTTCTGTAAGGAGCATGCTGAAAAGCCTTGGGATTGTTACTCTGATGGTTGCCATTACCCTGTTTTCTTCAGGGGAGGGGCGGCTTCTTGGAGCGCTTTTCATAGGCTATGTGACAGCAGCAACCTTTCTTTGGACCATGATTTACAGGATTTGGAGAGTCGCTGAATCGTCGTCGGGCAATGCAAAGGGGCAGATGCTTTGGGGATTGGCCTTGAGGCTGATGGTATTATTCATCGTGCTTTTCGTTGCCATTCATATTTCCGTGCAGGTGTTCAGCGTTACGGTGGCAGGGTTTCTCCTGTTTTACTTCCTGTTCATGGTACATTTGGTTATTGCGAACTTCAGAAGGCAATAGAAATAAAAAAGGAATTGCCGATTCCTGACAAGGGGGGTAGAAACTATGCATGAAATCGGTGTTCGCGAAACAGTGCAGTTTGCCGGATTGACCTTCAACTGGGAAACCCTGACTATGACATGGATCACAATGGCAATCGTGATATTGATTGCCGTGCTGGCGGTACGGAATCTGAAACTCGTGCCAAGTGGCTGGCAAAACGTGGTTGAAATGGTTATTACAGGGCTCCACAGCCAGATTGACGTGACCATGGGAAAGAGGGGGCGCATGCTTGCTCCGTTCATTATTTCCCTGTTCATGTTCCTGCTCATATCAAATTGGCTGGGACTTATCCCGAAGATGGCATCTCCGACAAACGACTTGAACACCACTTTGGGGCTGGCACTTCTGGTGATTGCCATGGTGCATGTTCTGGGACTGTACTTCAAGGGCGGGCATTATGTGGCCCACTTCTTCCAGCCGGTTCCGGTTTTCGTCATCATCAACGCCATTGAAGAGGTGGCGAAGCCCATCACGTTGGCTTTCCGTCTATTCGGAAACATCCTGGCAGGTGAGATTCTCATCATCATCCTGCTGAAGCTCATGCCAATCTGGATGCCGATTCCGTCGGTTATCTGGCTGGCCTTCAGTATCTTTATCGGAGGAGTTCAGGCGTTCATCTTCACGATGCTCTCAATGGCCTATCTCTCTAACGCCGTTAAGGACGGGGATGAGGGCTGAGGCGTGTTTTGATGTCCACTATGTAATTTTAAGGAGGATTTTTTCATGGAAAATGCAATTATGGTAGCTGCCGCTTTGATCGGTGCAGGTATTACTATGGGTCTCGCAGCAATCGGCGCTGGTGTTGGCGATGGTCTCGTAACCAGCAAGTTCATCGATGGTATCACACGTCAGCCTGAGGCAAAGAACACACTTTTCACCAATACGCTTATCTCTGTCGGCCTCATCGAGTCCATGGCCATTATCGCAACGGTCGTGGCGCTCATCATGCTCTATGCAAACCCGCTGATTCATTGATTCCCTTTGGGAGGAACAGAGGAAAGAAGGGGGCATAGGAATTGATAGAACTCAACGCGACATTTTTTGCGCAGATCCTGAATTTCCTGATCCTCGTTGTCATTTTGCGTGTGGTTGCATATAAGCCGGTAGTTCGTATGCTTGAGGCAAGGGAAAACAAGATTGCCGAGAGCATTGAGAAGGCTGATGCGGATGCCGCTGCGGCAGCCGCCACCCTCAAGGACTATAAGCGTCAGTTGGCGGATGCCCATACCAAGGCCCAGGAGATTGTCGACAAGGCGGAGAAACGGGCTCGGGAAGAGCATGACGCAAGTATCCTGGCAACGAAGAAGGAAATTGAGCAGATGAAGAAGGCTGCGCAGGAGGAGATTCAGAGGGATCGCGAGCGTGCGGTGGAGCAGCTTAAGACGGAGGTCATTACCCTCTCCATGGCGGCTGCGGGAAAGATAATCTCAAAGAACATCGACGCAAAGGAAAACGAGCAGCTTATCGGTGACTTCATCAGCCAGCTCGACAAAGAGAAGATTGGTGATCTGTCATGCTAAATCTACAGCTTGCACGCAAATACTCAAAGGCGATTTTTGAGATTGCCCAGGAGGAAAAAAAGCTGGAAGCCTACGGGAAGGAGCTTGAGACAGTCCGTAAGGAGCTGTTCAACTCGGACGAGGTGCGTTCCTTTTTTCGGAATCCGCAGGTTCAGCCGGAGGCCAAGAAGGAGCTGCTGAAGAAGTGCTTTAAAGGGGAGCTTTCGGATATGGTTTACCATTTCTTGCTTCTCTTGGTGGACAAGCGCCGCATTGGCATTTTCGAGGCCATCGAGGAGGATTTCCGCGCGCTTTCCAATCAGGCTCAGGGCATCGTGATTGCCGATGTCACTACGGCCAGGGGAATTGGCGGGGCGCAGCAGGCGAAGCTCGCGGAAAAGCTAGCTTCCGTCACCGGGAAAAAGGTAAAGCTTCGTCTTCATGAGAACAAGGACATCATAGGCGGCGTTGTGGTCAAGATCGGTGATAAGCGGATTGATGGCAGCGTGACAGGAAGGCTCGAAAATCTCAAGAGAGAACTCCTGGGAAGTCAGTAATGAGGTGACAGCGAAATATGAAAATGAATCCGGAAGAAATAACAGCCATCATCAAGGACCAAATCAAGAATTACAATGTTGATTTGAACGTCGATGATGTTGGAACTGTTATCGAAATCGGTGACGGCATCGCCCATGTCTACGGCTTGGATAAGGCCATGGCAGGCGAGTTGCTGGATTTTGGTAACGATATCTTTGGCCTGGTCTTGAATCTTGAGCAGGACAATGTTGGCGCCGTTATCCTGGGGCGCGACAATGAAATCCAGGAGGGTGATACGGTAAAGCGTACCGGCAAGATCATGCAGGTGCCTGTGGGCGACGCAATGATTGGCCGTGTCGTGGACGCTTTGGGACGTCCTATCGACGGCAAGGGTCCCATAAAGACTGAAAAGGCCCGTCCCGTAGAATTCAAGGCTCCCGGTATCGCGGATCGTAAATCGGTTCATGAGCCCCTTCAGACAGGTCTCAAGGCTATTGATGCTCTGGTTCCCATCGGGCGTGGACAGCGCGAGCTCATTATCGGTGACCGTGGTACAGGAAAGACAGCGATTGCCGTTGATACCATCTTGAACCAGAAGGGGCAGAACTGTATCTGCGTTTATGTTGCCATCGGTCAGAAGGCATCCACCGTTGCCCGTGTGGTGAAGACACTGGAAGACGGCGGTGCTATGGATTACACCATTATCGTCGCGGCAACTGCTGCTGACAGCGCTCCGCTTCAGTATCTGGCACCATATGCCGGCGTTGCCATGGCAGAGTACTTCATGTATGAGAAGCATGGCCACTGCCTCTGCATTTACGATGACTTGACAAAGCACGCGGCTTCATATCGCGCGATGTCCCTGCTGCTCCGCCGTCCTCCAGGACGTGAGGCGTATCCGGGCGATGTCTTCTATCTGCATTCCCGTCTGTTGGAGCGTGCGGCGAAGCTGTCTGATCGTCTTGGGGCAGGTTCCATTACGGCCTTGCCTATCATCGAGACTCAGGCGGGTGACGTTTCCGCTTATATTCCTACCAACGTTATTTCCATCACAGATGGTCAGATCATGTTGGAGACGGACGCATTCTACTCCGGTATTCGTCCTGCTATCAGCGTGGGTCTTTCCGTTTCCCGTGTGGGTGGTTCAGCCCAGATTAAGGCCATGAAGCAGGTGGCAGGTACCATGCGTCTGGACCTTGCGCAGTATCGTGAGCTGGCAGCATTTGCCCAGTTCGGTTCCGATCTGGATAAGGCGACAAAGGCGCAGCTTGACCGCGGCGCGCGTATGGTTGAGACCTTGAAGCAGGCACAGTATTCTCCGTTGGCTGTTGAGGATCAAGTACTTGTCATCTTCACCGCGGTACGCGGACACCTGGCAGATATCCCGGTGGACAAGGTGGTTACCTTCCACAATGATTTTGTGAAGTTCATGCATACTGAGCATTCCGATATCGGAGCTAAGATTGCTGAGCAAAAGAAGCTTGACGATGCCCTTGAGGCAGAGATCACCAAGGCCATCGAGGAATTCAAGGAAACCGTGACCTATAAAATAGCGGAATGAGGCAGCGAGGTGATTCTATTTGGCCAGTTTACAAGACATACGCCGCCGCATTAAGAGTGTCAAGAGCATCCAGCAGATAACCAGCGCGATGAACATGGTGGCAACCTCACGTCTGCGCCGTGCTAAGGAAGCGGCCATTTCCAACAAGCCATACGCGGACAAGGTGGCACAGGTTGTGAACCAGATCGCGTCGAATGCGGGTGATTTCAGCCATCCGTTGCTTACGGTACGTGAAGAGGGCAAGAGCCTTCTCCTCGTCATCGCGGCAGATAAGGGACTTGCCGGAGCGTACTCCAGCAACGTGCTCAAGGAGGCTGCCTCTCGTATTACGGATAAGGGGAATACCGAGATCGTGGCCGTGGGACGCAAGGCAAAGGAATTCTTCAAGAACAGGAATTACTACATCGCGAAGGACTACACAGGCTTCAGCGAGCGTCCACATTACGAGCATGCGCGGGAGATTGCGGAGGACCTGATCCAGCGGTTTGAAGCCGGTGAGGTTAGGGAAATCCACATGGTATATACCCGTTTCGTGTCGGCCATAAGCTGTGTGCCTGAAGTGGTGCAGCTCTTGCCTTTCAAGCATGAGGACGAGGAGGCTAAGGGTCCCCAGGCTGAATACATCTACGAGCCGTCGGCAGAGGTCGTACTGGGGCATCTCCTGCCACAGTATCTCGTCACGGTCATCTATGCGGCGCTGCTGCAGGCAGCGGCCAGTGAGCTGAGTTCCCGTATGAACGCCATGAGCAACGCGACGGACAACGCGGAAGAACTCATTTCCAAGCTCGACCTGCATTACAACAAGGTACGTCAGGCAGGCATTACCAACGAGATCACAGAAATCGTTGGCGGTGCGGAAGCCCTGAAGTAGCGGATAGGAGGTTTACCATTGGCAAAAGGTAAAGTCGTACAGGTCATTGGACCTGTCGTAGATATCGAGTTTCCGGCAGGCGAGCTGCCGGAGATACTCAATGCAGTCACGATTAAAGGCAAGGCCGGCGACGTGGACATCGACCTGGTGGTTGAGGTCATGCAGCACCTTGGTGACAGCGTTACCCGCTGCATAGCCATGAGTTCCACGGATGGTCTTATGCGCGGAATGACTGCGGAGGATACAGGGAGCTCAATCAAGGTTCCCGTTGGCAATGAGTGCCTTGGGCGCGTGTTCAACGTGCTTGGGCAAACGGTTGACAACGATCCCACTCCGGTGGGCAATAAGGAGTTCTGGCCGATACATCGTCCGGCTCCTAAATTCGATGAGCAGGAGACTTCCACCCAGATTCTGGAAACCGGTATCAAAGTGGTTGATTTGATTGCTCCTTACTCCAGAGGCGGAAAGGTCGGACTCTTCGGAGGCGCCGGCGTTGGTAAGACAGTTCTTATCATGGAGCTCATTCATAATATCGCTACGGAGCATGGCGGCTATTCCGTTTTCTCCGGCGTCGGCGAGCGTACTCGTGAAGGTAATGACCTTTGGTCCGAAATGACCGAGTCCGGGGTTATCGACAAGACCGCACTGGTTTACGGTCAGATGAACGAGCCTCCCGGAGCGCGTATGCGCGTGGCTCTTACGGGACTCACCATGGCGGAGTATTTCCGCGATGTGCAGGGCCAGGACGTGCTGCTCTTCATAGATAACATTTTCCGTTTCATTCAGGCAGGTTCTGAGGTGTCGGCTCTTCTCGGCCGTATGCCTTCAGCCGTTGGTTACCAGCCCACACTTTCTACGGATATCGGTGCCCTCCAGGAGCGTATAACCTCCACGAAGAAGGGCTCCATCACCTCAGTGCAGGCTGTTTACGTTCCCGCGGATGACTTGACCGACCCTGCGCCAGCCGGAACATTCACGCATTTGGATGCTACCACGGTGCTTTCACGTCAGATTGCGGAGCTTGGCATTTATCCGGCTGTGGATCCTCTGGATTCCACCTCCCGTATTCTGGACCCCAACGTCATCGGCAAGGATCACTATGAAGTGGCCCGCGGTGTTCAGGCGGTGCTCCAGAAGTACAAGGAGCTTCAGGATATCATCGCCATCCTCGGTATGGA
>DOYB01000033.1 GCA_003518745.1 Selenomonas sp.
TTAGTTCCTGCATAATATTTCCTTTATTTCTTGTTTTTGTAGATTTCCTTGAGCATTTCATTGTAGTCATCCATTGAAAGAAGAATCACGTTTTTGCCGTTTTTGCGCTGTATCAGGAAGCGCTCCTTTTCGTCTACGGCCCTGTCTGCCAGCAGGGTGAATTCCTTCAAGAAGCTGCCTGAGGGTACTGCTTCCATACTTCTAAGTCCTTTCAAAACATATGCTTGCGCCAGAACAGGAATACAAGACCTCCCGACACGCAGGTTGCCATTGCTATGATGTAGACAAAGCCCTTGGGATCCTCGCTGAAGGGCATGGGCACGTTCATGCCGAAGAAGCTGGAAATCACTGTGGGGATGGCTATGACGATGGTCATGGAAGCAAGGAACTTCATGACCATGTTCTGGTCGTTTGAAATTATGGAGGAAAAGGTGTCCGCCAGACGTGCCAGAATCTTGCTGTACATTTCCACCATTTCGCGAGCCTGCTTGTTCTCTATGATGACATCCTCCAGCAGATCCTCGTCCTCTTCATACATCTTAAGGATGTGCATGGTTTTGGCGGAGCGGAAACGCATGAGCTTTTCCAGCACCGCGTCATTGGACCGAAGGGCAGCGTTGAAGTAGGTGAGGCCCTTTTGCAGCTCCAGCAGGCGAAGTATTTCGCTGTTCTTCATGGAGTGGCGGAGCTGCTCCTCAATCCCGTCCGATAGCTTGCTGATTTGGCGCAGGTACTTCAGATAGAAGGTGGCCGATTTATAAAGTATCTGGAACAGGAACTGGGTTTTCTTGTAGGTGCGGAACAGTTTGGCTGTTCTCTCGTTGAACTCAGCCATTACGGGAGTTTCCTCCAGGCATACTGTGATGATGTAGTCCTCTGTCAGGATTATTGCCAAAGGCAGGGTATCATAGCTTTCGCTTTCCCTTACAATAGGCACATTTGTCAAAACCATGACGGAGTTATCTTCCACATCGGTGTGTGAACGCTCTTCATCATCAAGGGCGGAGCGAAGGAAGTCCGGCTCAACTTCTGTCAGATTACTGACTACCTTCAGCTCATAGGCACTGGGATCGACTATGTCAATCCATGAACCCCGCTCAAGGTTTTTTAAGGAGAGTTCCCCCAGTGTACCGTCCTCCGCGGATTTGTATATTTTCAGCATAGAAAGTCTCCTTTCTGCCGCAGGAGACCCAAACCTTCCTATCTATGCCGAAAGGCTGCACCGTAAGGGGCCGGATGCTCCCGCTGTTCTTTTACTGCATCGCTTGGGCTTTAATGTACTAGGGTGGTCATCCATGCTCCTCACCAACCTTTCTTGACCAACTATATACAATCAATTCGTGTATTTTTCAGACTGCTGCTTCAGCAGCTCGCTGTCAGCGAAATAATCTATCTTCATGGCGTTCTTGACAGCCGCAAGAGTGTCCGCCGCTTTTTCACGGGCTTTTTCGCTGCCGGCTCTAAGTATGTCGTAGACTCCGGCGATATCCTTTTCGTACTCCTTGCGCCTTGCCCGTATGGGCTCCAGCTCCTCCTGCATAATCTTTGTCAGGAACTTCTTTATCTTCACATCACCAAGGCCGCCCCTCTGATAGTGAGCTTTAAGCTCATCAAGATTCGCGTACTCAGGCAGGAAGGCTTCGAAGTGCTCGGGACGGCTGAAGGCATCCAGATAGGTGAACACCGTATTTCCCTCAATGTGCCCCGGATCTGTTACCCGGATATGCTGGGGATCTGTGTACATGTCCTTGATTTTGGCTTCCACCGTTTTGGCATCGTCAGCAAGGTATATGCAGTTTCCAAGGGATTTACTCATTTTCGCCTTGCCGTCTGTGCCCGGCAGCCTCAAACAGGCAGCATTCTTGGGAAGAAGTATGTCAGGCTCCACCAGAGTTTCGCCGTATACCGCGTTGAATTTGCGTACTATTTCCTTGGTCTGCTCCAGCATTGGGAGCTGGTCTTCTCCAACCGGTACCGTGGTGGCTTTGAAAGCAGTTATGTCCGCGGCCTGGCTGATGGGATAGCAGAAGAAACCAACGGGTATGCTGGTTTCGAAATTGCGCATCTGAATCTCGGTTTTCACGGTGGGATTCCTCTGGAGCCTGGAAACGGTCACCAGATTCATGTAGAAGAAGGTAAGCTCCGTCAGCTCCGAAATTTGGGACTGGATGAAAAGATTCGACTTTGCGGGGTCAAGTCCCACGGAAAGGTAGTCCAGAGCAACCTCAAGGATATTCTCCCTTACCTTCTCGGGATTATCGAAGTTATCAGTAAGGGCCTGGGCATCCGCTATCATAATGAAAATCTTGTCGTAATCTCCGGAATTCTGCAGCTCAACCCGGCCTCTCAGGGACCCGACATAATGGCCTACATGGAGCCTCCCTGTGGGACGGTCTCCCGTTAAAACTATCTTTTCCACAAAATAACCTCCGATAACAATATTATCCGAAATAGTCTGAGATGCCGTCAGCAATCCCCAATGCCGCCTTCTTTATACCATCGCTGGAATTGAGCAGTTTTTCCTCCTTAGGGTTGGATATGAAGGCAACTTCGATAAGGGTAGCGGGCATATCAGTGTGACGAACCACATAGAATTCACAGGTCTGGGTACCGCGGCTTTCCGTTTTGATCTGGTCGATAAGGGCCGAGCGGATACTGTCGGCAAGCCTGTAGGATGCACTGCTGCCACCGGAGTAGTAATATCCGGTGGTTCCATGGGCTGTGGGCTTGGTGAAGGAATCCATGTGTATGGAAATGAAGATATCACTATTGTGACGATTCGCTATGTCGCAGCGAGCTTGAAGCTCCTCGATATCAGTGGCGTGAGCCTTTCGGGGGGAAACCTCCGTATCAGTGGTACGTGTCATGCAAACATTGGCCCCTTCACTCTCCAGAATCTTTTTCAGTTCCATGGAGATACGCAGGGTAATGTCCTTTTCCATGATACCGGATGGGCCGATGGCTCCGGAATCACTGCCGCCATGACCGGGATCTATGGTTATCTTCCTGCCCTTAAGTTCCGTAAGGCTGGCAATCTGCGCATCCACTGACTGGCTGTCATTCTTGGGCTTCTGCTCCTTGGGCTCAGGCTTAGTGGCAGGTTCCTTTGGGGCCGGCTTTTCTTTTTCCTTAGGATTATCAGTTTCCAGATCCCTAACTCGGTAGATGGACAGCTCACTGCGGTCAAGGTGGGGCACACCTTCAGGCACCTCGGTGGGTACCGGTTTGGGCTTTGGCTTTGAGGGGGTGCCGTTGGACAGCTTGATGGTGGCCTGATCGGAATCCGTATTCAGGTTGCCAAAATCCAGTACGAGACGTGCCGGTGAGTTTCCTCCATCAATGGTAAAGACGCTGTAGTTGTTCTTTCCAATGTTGCTTTCTACCACGATTCTTACCGTTGACTCATTGTATTGGGCAATGCGGAATTTAGAAGCAAATCGGCTGTCTAACTTCATTTCCTTTTTTATATCCTTTGAAAGCCAGGCATTTTTCACATCCACGACTATTCGCTGCGGATTAGAAAGTACGCTGGTTTCGTAGCGGATTTCGCTATCTGAGTCCACGACTATACGCAGTTTGTCATCACCGTCGTTTACGCGCACGCCGACAATGCCGGTGGTACCCTTTGGGGCAGCTTCTGCTGAACTGTTGAACAAGGGCAGCAGTATGCACCCAAGGACAAGCAGTACAGTCCATAAATATCTGTGCATATAATTCCTCCAATCTGCCAAATCCTATTCCGGGCTGATAGCTTGCGAGAGTTCCTTAAAGTTAAAGCATATTCTGGAGGAATAGGCGTGTTCGTTCTTCACTGGGATTTTCAAAAAATTCCTTCGGGCTTCCTTTTTCTACTATATTTCCGTCTGCCATGAAGATTACGTGGCTGGCGGCCTCTCGTGCAAAGGCCATTTCATGGGTTACTACTATCATGGTCATGTGGCTTTCTGCAAGCTCCCTCATGGTTTTGAGGACTTCGCCGGTGAGCTCGGGATCAAGAGCGGAGGTGGGCTCATCGAAAAGCATGATATCAGGATTCATGGCAAGGGCCCTGGCAATAGCTACGCGCTGCTGTTGTCCGCCGGAAAGCCTGGCCGGATAGGAATCCTTCTTCTCATAAAGCCCAACTTTTTTCAGAAGTTCCTCCGCGATAGGGAGAATCTCTTCTCTGGCCATATGCTTGACGTGTATAGGTGCCTCCAGTAGATTGTCCAGTACCGTCATGTGGGGAAAAAGGTTGAACTGCTGGAAGACCATGCCGGTGCATGCAAGTATCTTCCTGAGTTTTTCCGGTTCGGCGTACTGGGCTTCGCCATTGCCTTCCTTGGCCAGATAGTCACCTTTGATCATTATTGAACCCTGATCTATGGTTTCCAGATAGTTGATGCAGCGCAGCATGGTGCTCTTTCCTGAGCCGGATGGGCCGATTACTGCCAGCACATCGCCCTTGTACAGATCCACGTCAATGCCTTTCAGAACCTTAGTGTGACCGAAGGCTTTGTGGATGTTTCTCATTTGCAGCATGCATTCTGCTTTATTGTGCGTCATATCTTCCATAATGGGCCTCCAGTTTTTTGAATCCCCATGTCAGCACGAAGGTCATGACAAGGTAGAACACCGCCGCTATCAGGAAGGGCGTCATGTCGAATTCCCTCTGTACGATGGTTCTCGCTACACGAAGAAGGTCGTTCATGGCGAGGATGTATATGAGGGAGGTGTCCTTAACCAGATTGATGGTCTCGTTGCTCACGGGAGGGAGTACGATACGGATGACCTGGGGCAGGATAATCCGCCGCATGGTCTGGGGATAAGTCATGCCCAGAGTCTTGGCCGCTTCATACTGTCCCCTTGGAATAGCCTGTATGCCGGCACGAAAGATTTCTGCGAAATATGCCGCATAGTTGAGGGTGAAGGCTAAGAGCGCCGCTGCTATATCCGGTAACATGATCCCAACCATGGGCAGGGCGAAGTATACGAATAAGAGCTGCAGCATGAGCGGAGTACCCCGCATCAGCCAAATATATACCTCCATCAGCAGGCTTACGGGCTTAAGGCTTGAAAGCCTGCCAAGGGCGGCCAGCATCCCAATGGGCAATGCCAGAAGGAGAGTGACGCAGAAAATCTCAAGAGTTACCTGCGTTCCCTCAAGCATTAGGATAATAGTATTTAAAAGATTGTCCATGGCTCCTCCAAATAATTGAATCTAACTGTTACATTTTATACGATAAGGGGCTATCTGTCAAAGAAAGACGCAGAAAGGATTAATCACCAAGCAAGTCCTGAGTATATCTGCAAAAAAGCCGCCATACTTGAAAATAAATGTCAAGTATGGCGGCTTTTTATACTTGTTGATAGTTTACGGGCTCAAAACAGGAAAATTTAGCCTATTTCGCAGTGATTCCGTCCTGAATCAGTTTGCCGAGTGCCTTGTCCTCCTGCTCTTCGCCTTCCATTTTAAGGAATTCATTGTGGCAGGTGATTAGGATTTTGACTACAGATGCAAGGTTTTTCGAGTTGGAGAAGGCATCATCCTTTTCCAGAAATCCCTTTATCGCGTTACGGCTGGTTTCTTCGAACTTCTTACGAAGACTGTCGCGCTTTTTCGCACGGCTTTCCAGAGCTTCCGCAAGCTTTTCGATCTGATCCATGGTATGCACGGCAGCCAGAAAATCATATTTAGTCTGGGGAGTGAGTGCTTGGCCACCCTGCTCCTTTGGCAACTTGCCCTGTTTCAGCATGTCCCTGAAGCGATCGATTGTAGCCATGACTTATCTTCCTTTCCCGGAGTTTTCCATCGTTGCCTTATGGCTGACGTTTATCCGGCCTTTATCATCGATTTCAACCACTTTGACGGTAAGCTGATCCCCAACCTGCACAACGTCCTCCACCTTCTCGACACGGCGGTTGGACAGCTGGGAAATATGGCACAGGCCCTCCTTGCCCGGAAGTACCTCAACGAAGGCTCCGAACTTCATAAGGCGGGTCACGGTTCCGGTGTAGGTTTCACCGACTTCAACCTCACGGACGATATCCTCGATCATGGCAACGGCTTTTGCCATGCCGTCAGCGTCATTGGAGGTTATGAAGATATTGCCGTCCTCATGTATATCTACCGCGACACCGGTTTCATCGATAATCTTCTTGACTACCTTGCCGCCTGTTCCTATAACCTCGCGAATCTTGTCCACAGGTATGGTTATGGTCTTTACTCTTGGCGCGTAGGGGGAGAGCTCTGCCGAAGGCTTATCTATTACCTCAAGCATCTTGCCCAGAATGAAGGAACGGCCGCGTTTTGCCTGTTCCAAAGCGGAGGAAAGGATTTCTCTGGTGATGCCGGCGATTTTGATATCCATCTGGATGGCGGTAACGCCCTCTGTGGTACCGGCGACCTTGAAGTCCATGTCTCCAAGGGCATCCTCCATGCCCTGAATGTCCGTGAGTATGGTGTATTGATCTCCGTCCTTGACGAGACCCATTGCCACGCCGGATACGGGGCGCTTAATGGGGACGCCGGCCTGCATCAGTGAAAGGGTGCTGCCGCAGACTGAGCCCATGGAGCTGGAGCCGTTTGATTCCAGAACCTCTGAAACAAGGCGGATGGTGTAGGGGAATTCCTCAATGGGAGGAATGACAGGCACAAGAGCGCGCTCCGCAAGGGCTCCGTGTCCAATCTCGCGACGTCCGGGTCCGCGGGCGGGACGTGCCTCGCCTACGCTGTAGCCGGGGAAATTGTACTGATGGATATAGTGCTTCGCGATCTCGGGGCCAAGGCCGTCAATAATCTGCTCGTCTCCGATGGAGCCAAGGGTGGTGATGGTGAGAATCTGGGTCTGTCCACGGGTAAAGAGACCGGAGCCGTGGGTACGGGGCAGGATGCCCACCTCGCAGCTTACGGGGCGTACTTCCTCCAGCTCACGCCCATCGGGACGGATTTTCTCATGAGTAATCATGCGGCGCACGATTTCCTTTGTCATCTTATAGAGCACATAGGAAATTTCCTTTGTGGCGTCCGGATATTCCTCAAGGAAATGGGCAAGGGCCTCTGCCTTGACCTCCGCGATATTCTCATCGCGCTGCAGCTTGTCGGGGTTCCTCACTGCCGCGTCCAATTTATCCGCGGCGTAGGCGCGAATGGCGGCATCCAGTTCCTCGGGAACCTGGAACAGCTTGACCTCGCGCTTCTCCTTGCCGCAGGCAGCCCGTATTTCATTCTGGAATTCCACGATTCGGCGAATCTCCTGATGACCAAAGAGAATGGACTCCAGGATGACCTCTTCGGGAAGCTCATTGGCACCGGCCTCAACCATCATGACGGCATCATGGGAGCCTGCCACGGTAAGGTTCAGGTCGGATTTCTCACGCTGTTCCTCTGTGGGGTTGATGACGAACTCGCCATTGATGCGGCCAACCCGTACGCCGGCGATGGGGCCTCCGAAGGGGATGTCCGATACGCAGAGGGCGCAGGAGGCGCCAATCATGGCGGCGATTTCAGGAGGATTGTCCTGGTCAACGGAAAGCACTGTCGCGATTATCTGCACATCATTCCTGAAGCCCTCGGGGAAAAGGGGGCGTATGGGGCGGTCAATCAGTCTGCTGCACAGTATGGCCGATTCAGAAGGACGGCCCTCTCTCTTTATGAAGCCTCCGGGGATTTTTCCGGCAGCGTACATTTTTTCCTCATAGTCAACTGTCAGCGGGAAGAAGTCGACTCCCTCCCGCGGCTCGGCGGATGCCGTCGCGGCAACCAGCACCGCGGTGTCACCGTAGCGCACATAGACAGCTCCATTGGCCTGCTTGGCCATCTTTCCATTTTCGATGGTCAGGGTACGACCACCAAGCTGCATTTCAAAACTTTGCATGCAAGATCCTCCTTACGATATACTTATCCCTTTTTTGTACATACTCTATATTCGCCATAATATTTCATTATCCTGCAAGCATGTACGAAAGCCGCTAAAGTCAGAATGTTAATACCAATACCCCTTTCAAATAAAAAAACCGCCATCTTTCGATAGCGGCTATGCTTCAGCTTGATTTCCTTTTCGGATTGACTCTGTGAAATCTTAATTCTTTCGCCCGTTCTTCTGTCAGTGGTGGACAATCGGGGTCATAGACGAAAGGCAGTTTTGCCGCTCGTTCTTCTTCCTCCTTAAACTCCTCGTCAGGGATAGCGGCTATTTCCTCTAAAGTCATTCTAATAATCGCCATAATAAGTTTCCTCCTCCTTTTTTGTCGCTTTTCTTGCACTGATAATCCGAATTGTGTCCTCCTTCCTGTCAGTACATACTACGAAAACGATTTCTTTGATTTTTCCAATCACATCAAAAACGCCACTCTCCATTCTCTTGATAGTAGTCGGATTCTATTCTGTTTTCATCCAAGAATACTTTTGCGGCTTTTTTAAATGAATATCCATGCTTTTGGATGTTGATTTTGTTCTTCTTGTCATCCCATTCAAAGTTCATAAAACTTCCT
>DOYB01000159.1 GCA_003518745.1 Selenomonas sp.
TCAAGAGAAAATGAAACTGCCTGTACATCGGATTATGGGCGGCATCCACCTGAGTGGCGAGAAGCAGGCACGGGTTGACAAGACACTCGCAATGCTCAAGGGGATGGGCATCTGCAGCATGAATCTCTGCCATTGTTCCGGGGAAACAGCGGGGCATCAGATTGCTGCGGGGACAAGGATGGAGGTCAAATATTATTCGGTGCTGGCACATGTAAATCTCATCACCCGTTATGACAAGCAGGGAAAATATCCCTTTGCCGCAATCAGGGATATGCTGGCAGAAATCCTGAAACTTGCTATTGCCGACGGCAAGGGTATTGAAATCAATACTTCTTCCTGGCATTACGGTCTGGATGATACCATGCCATCCCGTGACATTTTGAGATTGTACAGGGATTTGGGAGGAAAAATCATAACCATCGGTTCTGATGCCCATTCCACCAAGTATCTGGCAGATCATTTGGAGGATGCAAGGGTTGTCCTGCGGGATGAGATTGGGATGAAGGAAGTATATACGTTCCATGGCATGGAGCCGATGGGACATAAGCTTATCTAATAATCTGTTTTACATCAAGCCCCGGCATTGCTGTCGGGGTTTTCGTATGCCTGTATCGTGTGAAAAACGCGACATTATAGTATGTGCAGGGCTTCGACTGTGCGCTATTTTTGTCTGTCGGAAGGAATGGCGGACTTGATTGTAGAATAATAAAAGGGAGCGTATCGATTAAAAGAAGTGTTATGTAGACTATGCACATTGAACTGGAGGTAACGGACTATTATGGAAAAATCGTTTTCAATTCCCATGTCCAGACGCAGTTTTATGAAGCTGATGGGCTTGGCGGCGGCCGGAACAGTGCTGGGTGTCAAGGAGGATGTCTCAAAAGCAGAGGCCGCTTCTTCCGTGACATATACGATGGATTTTGGCCAAGCGGAACTTCAAGTGCTCTTTGATGTTGATGTATGCGTGGTTGGCGGCGGTTCGGCTGGCACGGCGGCAGCTGTCAGCGCAGCGCGAAGCGGCGCTAAGGTTGTCCTTGTGGAGCGCGGCATTTCTCTCGGTGGACTGGCAACCCAAGGCTGTGTTTTCCCTTGCATGCCTACCTTTGTGGATGGCAGTGATACGCCCTACATTACGGATTTAAACAAGCGTATGGAAAAACAGGGAGCATCGCCATCCCTTGGCATAGATACAGATACCTATTATGGAGGCGGCAGGGGACAATATGTGCCGGAGTATCTTTCCCTCGTCTACGATGAAATGTGTGAAGAAGCAGGGGTTGATATTCTTTACAACGCATCTCTGGTGGGGGCGGTAACCGATGGCGGCAGGATTACCTCTTGCGTCGTCCAGACCATAGAGGGACTGGCCAGGATACAAGCCAAGGCTTTCATAGATGGCACGGGAGACGCGTTGCTCTCGCGGTTTGCGGGTATTCCGGCTGAAAAAGGCTCAGAAAAGACGGGACGTAACCAGCCCATGAGCCTGCGCTTTGAAATGGGCGGCGTAGACGTGGGCAAGGTCTACCGTTTCTTTACGAAGGATTTGAAGGATGACTATACACGTGGGCTTTTCGTTAAAATTGTGGAAGATGCTCTGAAGGAGAAAAGGCCGCCCTTCTTCGAGTTCGCGAAGTGGAAGAAGAATGAAAAATTCTTTCAGGACGGTGTCGCCCGGGGTGAGTTGACCGAGGATGATATCCTGTATATCCAGGCCTTTACGATTCCAGGCAAGCCCACCGTGATGTCCATGAACTGCCCGGAGATGCCGCCCCTATCCTTCAGCGCGACGGATGCGGTTTCCACAAGCAAGGCGGTGAGTTTCGGGCGCCGGATGATGAGGCATCTGGCAGCATTTTTCGTCAATAATCTGCCCGGATTTGAACGCGCCTATATCAGCCGCGAAGCAAGCATGGTGGGAGTTCGGGAATCGTGGCGGATTCGTGGGAAATACTATATGGATGCCGAGGATTATATAAAGGCGCATCATTTTCCCGATGCTGTCTGCCGTACGGCATACCCCATCGATATTCATGATGTGAAACTGGATCTCTTTGAAAAACTGAAAAAAGGTCATTATTACGAAATCCCATACCGTGCATTGGTTACGAATGAGATTTCCAACCTGCTGGTGGTGGGACGCTGCGCCAGTGGCAGCTTCGCCGCTCAGGCCTCCTTCCGCATACAGCCCACCTGCATGAGCATGGGCGAGGCCGCAGGCATTGCCGTGGCGTGGGGACTATCCAAGGGGGTTCCGGTAAACGAAATCAAATGGGAAGAGATTCCTGCAGAAAAGCGCAGCTACGTGAGTGAGGGTAAATGATTCTGTGCATTTGACTGGAGGAAACGAACTATCATGGAAAAAGCGATTGAAATCCCCATGTCAAGGAGAAGCTTTATGAAGCTGGCTGGGTTGGCGGCAGCCGGTATGGTTATGGATAACGGAAATATGCCGATGGCTGCCGCTAAAGCGTCTGATGTTACTTATGGAAAAGAAGAACTTAATGTACTTTATGATGTGGATGTATGCGTTGTGGGAGGCGGTCCCTCCGGTACAGCGGCAGCTGTCAGTGCGGCCAGGAACGGAGCGAAAACTGTCCTGGTGGAGCGTGGCGTTGCCTTGGGTGGGCTGGCTGTATTGGGGTGTGTATATCCCTTTATGGATACCCATGCTCCGGACAGCGACACGCCTTATGTGGCAGAGGTCAAGGAGCGCCTGCGCAAGCATGGCATCGAGCCCTTTGACGGCGTGACACAGCAGACCTGGCACAACCCGGAGACGCTGGCATTGATTTATGATGAAATGTGCGCCGAGGCCGGTGTGGATATCCTCTATCAAACGGTTCTGGTGGATACTCAAAAATCAGGGGATACGATAACGGCTGTCATCGTTCAGACTATTGCCGG
>DOYB01000223.1:0-11684 GCA_003518745.1 Selenomonas sp.
AAACCAACGATGCTGGTTGAGAAATTCGGCCGGCATATTATTTTTATTTTGTTTGATTAAATTTTGCATAATTTTCCTTTCTTCATTGTTCGTTCCTGTCCGCCGAGTGCAACGGACGGCGAGACAAGGAGATACAATAATTTACAATTATCTATACGGTTCTCTTTGATGTCTCGTAACCCCCGTACCGTATGGCTTGAAGGCCGTTTTTTTATACGCTTCGGGTATACTGTTATTGCATATCGGGTATGCTGTTATTGCACATCGGGTATGCTGTTATTGCACATATCACTGGAATGAGAATTCGATACTGTGATATCCGTGCGCTTTGTTTTTTTCTTTTGTGGTTTTATAGTCTGCGATGACCCCTTTTTGCTTCCATTCCTCGAAACATTGAATCAGAAAATCGCGGCATCTTTTCTTCTCTTGTTTTCCTTTTCCTTCAATATTATTTTTTTTGAAAATATCATCAAATGTTACTACCCGCCGCATTTTTGGGTGAATCCTGCATTCTTCAATCCTACGACGAGCATAGTTCATCAATGCGATCCGGTCATGCGATGTCCGCTTCATGGAGTCAATGGGCAACATTCTATATGTGATAAGCTGGTCATTCTTGATTTTTGCCAGTGTCACGAGAGGTGATTCGTCCAGAAAATGAATTACAGTTCTGGATCTACTCCCGTTGACTGAAATACCCGTAACGACTTTGGCAGGAAGAATGGATCCATACAGCTCGTCTCCATCCACCTTGTAATTCATTTTTCGCAGGGCTGACAGGTCAATCCGTACTGTCGACGAAATCAAATGCTCAAGGCTCTGCCTAATCATAAGATCCTCTTTCGGTCCTATTCTGCTACCTTTGTCTTGTACCATATTCTTGAAAATGTGCTCCGTGGTCACATACCTCATGTCCTTTTCATATAGTGAGAAGCAACTCATGGCAACTTCCCTTTCATATGGTGAAAATTTCTTGAGAGGATTCCCTTCGAATTCTACATAAGTTATATAATTCCACGGAAATTTCTTCTCCAGGATATTTACTTCGCCCTTTTCGAATGAGCAATCAGATGGATCAAAAATTACCTTTGAAAGCTTGTCATTCGGGGTAGTTATTTTTTCTGGAAGAGTAAGCTGGATTTTCATGGCATCCCCCCCGTTTGTATTTGGAGGGACTTTTTGCACACACACATCTTCCGAAAATTCGAGTTGAAGCCAATCTTCCTCGGATTCTTCAATAGGGGATTGGTATTGTACTTTTTCTATGAGAGTTCTCCTTCTTTCATTTTGTTGCACTCGTAGAGTCTATTACCATGAAAAACACAATATACACAAAATAAAAAAATTTTTTTGGAGGTGATTGAAAATGACCCGTATTCTTACCAACTACAGCCGTGACCCACCTAAAAGGCATGGTAACTATAGGAATTCCGTAACCGATGTAGTATAATTAAGGCAACAGATTGGAGATGATCGGATGGAAATTAAACGCTATAACCCTATGAATGATGTCCTATTCAAGTTCATCTTCGGCAAGGAGGAACGCAAGCATATCACAATAGACTTCATAAACTCCATGCTGGACAGGGACAAGGAACATGAGGTGGTTGACATCACATTCAAGAATGTGGAGATATTTCCTCTGGCGGCGGAAATAAAGCTGACAAGGCTTGATGTGTTCTGTGTCCTAAGTACAGGGGAGCGTGTCGATATTGAGATCCAAGTCGTGAACCATAAGAACATGGGGCAAAGGTCGCTCTACTATTGGGCTCAAATGTACTTGTTATTCCTGAAACAGGGGGATGACTACAAGAAACTGGCTCCGGCCATAACAATCAACCTGCTGCAGTACAGGTTTTTGCCGCAGGAAGAACCCCATGCCATGTACGGGATCTATAATCCGGCCAACATGCATAGACTGACGGAGGATATGGAGCTTCACTTCTTCGAGATACCGAAGTTCCGTAAGAAACCTATATCAGAAATGACGAGAGCGGAGAGATGGCTGGCCTATTTCGCCAGTCAGTTAGACAAACAGGAGGCGGAGGAAATGGGTGCTACAGCTATAAAGGACGCATTCAATGCAGCAGACCTTTTCATGCAGGATGAGGAGCAGCGCCTAGCTTATGTGAGCCGTGAAATGGCTATTATGGATTACCAGTCGGACATGAATGCTTCACGAGAGGAAGGCATAACCGATGCTGTTCGGCGCCTCTACCTTAATGGTGAGATATCGTCCGATACGATTATGAAAACCTTTGGCTGGACTAAAGAACAGGTGGAAGCATTAAAAGCCCAAAATTAATCCCAAAATCAAACGGTCGCGTTACCAAATGGTGGCGCGGCTTTTTTTATGCTTAAAATCATACGAAAAGGAGGGCAACCCTATGACAAAATCCAAACCGATGACCGCTGAAGAGAAGATACGACAGCTTTCAACCTGGCTCGCGGAACGCCTTACCGATTGGGAAGTAGTGTACGCAAACGGTTCCTCCGACTTCACTGTGACCACGGGAGTAAAGCTGAACCAAATCCGCAGCCAAATTCTTCTATTACGGAGGGATATACGGTTGCTTTGCGATGCCAACCATTTGGACTATCCCACTGTAGCCTATGAACAAGTACCCCCACCTGTAGCCGAAACCTATGTTGCGAAGCAGTATATAGGTTCCCACCGTGAAATCCTATACGACTGTGTAGCTGAAGCAGGAAAGCCGAAACAGATATGTCTATTCTGAAAGGAGAGATTCTTATGGCTAAGAAAAAGAAAACCCCCGCAGAAGGATTGCAGGAGCTTACGGAACAATTGGAAGAGCGACATGAACGCTGGAACTATATTTTGACCCACGGAACATCTGACCCTTATTGGCCTGATGGGGTGAATATGAATTTAGTAAGGAATCACTGCAGCTACTATCGCCGTATTATCAAGGAACTGTGTGAGAATCATGGGCTACCGCTGCCAGAGATATATGATAAACCCCTGCCGCCGGAAATGCCCATGGAGTTCATGGCCACGGAAAGAGTTTGCCGATGGCAGAAGCGTCATGCCGTTACTCAAAAGAAGATTATTACCCCTCCAGTACAACTGAGTCTATTCTGAAAGGAGAGACCTACGTGTCCAGAAAAGAGATTTGCCCCAAAGAATACTACAGCAGAGGCGTACCGGAACTGTGCCATGCCGTAAAGAACGGGGAGCCTGATGCTATAAGGAAGATGGCGAAGGAGATGGCGACCGTCGTTCCTCCAAATGCCGTCCTGGTTCCTGCGCCACAGCATTGCGGATTTGCCGTTTATACGCTGGAAATCTGCGAAGAGATAGCCGCTCTCACAGGAGTAGCTATATGCGACGTTCTCCGTTGCACTCCCCACGAAAGTCTGTATATCGCCCGCAAAAGAGGACACGATGTCAGTCTGAGCTTTTACTTGACTGGTTCACTGCCGGATAGCCCTCTGTTCCTCGTAGACAACGTAATAAGTACGGGAAAGACCGTGGAAGCGGCCAGAAAGGCTATCGGTCAACGGCTTGTACCCTTGGTATACGCAGCAGATTCAACAAGATATCAACCTCAGCAGAGGTTTTAAGGCCAGTGCCAGGATAAAGGCAGTGGCTTATTTTTATTTTGAGAGAGGAAAGGGAGTATGGATCATGTGTAAAGAAGCGTTAAATCAGAAGGTAAAGGAATTCGGAGGAGCTGGCTACGGTATGGGTATTTATTCGGATATCGAGCTTTTATCGATTTGCACGGGTATCGAGCCTGAACGGTTCACGAAGAATCTGGCAGACATCTTCAACGATCCGCGCTCTATAGAGGGCATAGGCGAAAAGAAAGCTATGGTTATCCTGGCAATCAAGGAGCTTGCCATGCGCCTGACAAAGAAGCCAGACACGTCCATAAAAATTGTCCACGGCCCAGAAGATGTTTACCACTTTGCAGCGCCACACTTCAGAAACGAGTATAAAGAGCACTTTGCGATAATGATGCTGAATACTAAGAACCATATTATCGGCCTGAGAGATATATCCATAGGCAGCCTAACGGCATCGGTCGTTCATCCGAGGGAAGTGTTTGAGACAGCGATTTTGCACCACTCTGCGGCGATTATCCTCTTGCATCAGCACCCTTCATCAGATCCTTCGCCGTCGAGGGAGGACATTGCGGTCACACAGCGGTTGGTGAAGGTTGGCAAGATTATGGATATCCCCGTACTAGACCATATTATCCTGGGTAACAACCGTTTTACCAGCCTTAAAGAGAAGGGGTTGTTGGAATAGTCAGTGCCATATCGGTACTGGCTTTTTTTATTTCTATCAATGAAAAGGAGAGATTCATCATGCAGAAAGACAAGACTCAGATTATCAAGGACTCTATCGACAGCCTAATGGAAATGTTCAAGAGCGGTGATTTCCCGGAGAAGATTGCTCTGTCCATCATCCGCAGACACGAAGGGGACACCATTCCCGCCGATGATTGGAGCCTGGGCAACCGTACGCTCATGTTAGCACAGGGGACTACTGATGCAAGAGGCTATAAGCAATGGATGGAGGTCAACCGTTTCGTCAAGAAAGGCAGCCGCGCCATCTATATCTTGGCTCCTCTCACACGGAAAATCCGAGAAACGGATAAGGCCACCGGAGAGGAAAAGGATACGGTCATCATCACAGGTTTCAGGCCGATTCCTGTATTCCCTGTCGAAGCTACTGACGGGGAACCTCTGCCGAATTTTGACTACGTTCCTAAGACCTTTCCTCGTTTTTTCGATGTGGCAGAGAAGCTGAATATCAAGGTCGAATACCGCCCCATGATTGGGAATTATTACGGCAAGTTCAGCGCCAGAGGCAACCAGATACAGCTCTGTTCTCAGGATGCCGTTGTCTACTACCATGAGCTATCCCATGCCGTGCACAACACCTTTGTTGACCTCAGAGTCTATGACCCCGACAAGGCCGAAGTGGTTGCTGAGTTCTCAGCCGTTGTGCTGTGTGCCCTTAGTGATATCCACGGGTACGAGGATCAAGCCTATATGTATATCCGCCACTATTGCCGGAAGGACGAACAGAAGCCTGAGGGGGTGATGAAGAAAATCATGGGCGTATTATCCGACGTTGAGAAGATTGTCAGCATCGTTCTGGATGCCACCAGCGACGAGCTTCCCGCAAAAGAAGCTGTATAACCTTATCCGTAAAGAAAATCCCGTATCGTCAATCGGTACGGGCTTTATCTTATGAGAAAAATCGAAGGAGTGAACAAAAATGTTGAACCATTTACTTGAACCGAATCTGGAAAGGATTTTTGCCCACTGCGAGCACTGCGGAGGTGAAATCTATGATGGAGAAGATTACTACGAAATCGATGGTGACTGTATTCACGAGGATTGTTTCTATGAGTACATGCGTGAACTGTACGCTGATTGCAAGAAGGAAGCTGACTGCCGTGAATTATGTGCGTTTAGCAGATCCTAAGAAGGGAAAGGAGCAGCACCATGAGCAAATTTTTGATAAACACACTGCAGATGCAAGGGAATAATCTGGAGCGTGTTTATAGCTTCATCAAGAGCCACCATAGCCAACTCGATTTCAACCGTATCCTACCGATTCCTGTCGGCACCAAGGACAAGCCTGCTTGGGTTAGAAGCCATTGGGGAACCCAATTCGGAGGAGCGTTTCAAGTAGAGAGGATTGCCAGAAACCTCTATTCCTTCCGTACCTATGGAAAGGCTGTTCCCGTCATAGCAGAGCTTGCCAGACGATTCCCAGACGTCAGGTTCCGTCATCAGTGGAGCGAGGAACTTCCCGGATGGAACGCTGGTGTAGTCATTTACGAGAATGGAAAAGAAATCCGCCGCTCTGAATCCGAATGGGTCGATGAAATCCCTTGGTTCGCTAATGATTACCTTGACGGCTTGACGGAAGATCCCGTCGCCGCAGTTCTATGAATGTCAAATATTTTGAAGGAGGAAAAAGTCATGTCGAAAATCGCAATCGCAAGGACCAATGAACTAAGCCGTGAGGAATGGTTGAAGCTCCGTCAGAGGGGTATCGGTGGCAGTGATGCTGCCGTTGCCTGTGGCCTTTCCCGTTGGAAATCACGTCTGATGCTGTACCTCGAAAAGACCAGTGCAGAGGTAGATGAGACCAATACCGAATGCATGTACTGGGGAACGGTCATGGAGCCGGTTCTACGTCAGGAGTTCGCTAAGAGGACAGGCTTCAAGGTTCAGGAGATTCCTTTCATGTTTGCCTACAGGGAATACCCTTGGATGCTTGCCAACATTGACGGCCTTGTGACGGAGCCAGACGGAACAAAAGCCCTCTTGGAGATTAAGACCGCTAACGGATTCAAGGCAAAGGAGTGGGAGGATGGCCTGCCTCAAGAATACTACCTCCAAATTCAGCACTATCTTGCTGTCTGTGACCTGCCAAAAGCCTACGTCGCCGTACTTATCGGCGGGAATGACTTCCGTTATTTCCCGATAGGCCGTGATGAGGAGACGATTCAGCTGATTATTGCTTTGGAGGCCGAATTCTGGTCATACGTCGAGAAGCAGGAACAGCCACCTGTAGACGAAAAATCAGGAGATGGATTAGCAATGCTTTACCCGAAGAGTGACAGCAAGACGACAATCCTCCTCCCTGAAGAAGCAGATAGCATCATAAGCGGATACATGGAAATCAAGAACGTTATGGATGAACTGAAACCGGAACTGGATAAGTACGAGAATCAGCTCAAGGCCATGATGAAAACTGCTGCCTGTGCCAAGACCCCGCAAGGCTATACCGTCAAGTGGCAGACAACGACATCCACCAGAATAGATACGATCAGGCTAAAGAAAGAGAAGCCAGAAATCGCGGCCGAATTTTCCGTCACAAGTTCGAGCCGTAGGTTCAGTATCACAGAGCCAAAGGCAGAATCTGAGGCAACGTCAAAGGCATCCTGAGTATTCATCAGCCGTCGGGCAAATGCTCGGCGGCTCTTCTATGAAAGGAGATTGAGACCATGAGAAAGACCGTTTATCGCAGTGTTACCGTCTACGTCAAGCAGACCATTGAATATGAATCCAAAGCTGACCTAGCGGATAAGATTGATGAACTTGAGAACCGTATCTGTCTGGATATTGGAGCCATGCAGGACGGAGGCTGTTCCGAATATGACTATCGCATTGGAAGTATCGATAGCGTAAAGAAATCGGACTTCCCTCATTGGATGTTCAAGTGAGAATCACAGGCAGCAGGAGAAATCTTGCTGCCGCTTTTTTAATTCTACTGAGTAGAAAAGTTGAAAGGAGCATCATCATGGAGAAATTTTTTCTAGGAGAAGACCTTGACCGAGCCGAAAGGGCAGCCAGATTACTGCATAGGCTGACAGGAAAGACAGTCTACATCAATGAGGACTTCGGCAGTGACAGTGAAGATGATCCCTGGGGCTTTTTCGTGAGTACCTGCCCTGGAAAGGATGTTTATCGTGAAATTGGAGGAGAAGCAAAATGAAAGAGAATACCGTAAAAGCCAGAATCCACTCCTTGAATGGAGAATTTGCTGATGTAACCATCGTCGAATATCAAGATTGCAATAACGTTGTAGCTGAATATCGCGGTCACTACTATAGTGCTGTCTTCAACCCATTCGCTGGTTGCTACTACGTCGATGACAAGTATGGCCTGATTCCCGATTACCGGAAGTGATTGAATTGAGAACCCCGCACCAAAATATGTCATTTAATGAGAAAGGATGTATCATTATGAAAATCGAAGAAATCCGCGAAGCATTGAAAAACAAGGCTCAGAGCCTGAATATCACTCCAGTAACCCTGGCTACTCCCGTGCAGGAACAGGCAGCACCAGCGACCACCCCAAAACCGCGCCAGAAATCTCAGCCGGTATCAGAAACGCCTGCTGTTGTGGTTCCTCTTAACGCTCAACATGATCCTGCACCAGTGCCAACACCAGTAGCCGTAGAGCAGAAGCCTACACGCAAGGCACCAGCAAGAAATCCCAGAGCCAAGACGAAGGGGGCTGATTCACTATCGGATATCGAAGCCGTTGTTGCTGAACACTTGAGAGCAGGCGTTGATTACAATACGATTCCTGGATGCGGAAGAAAGCCAGCACTCCTGAAATCGGGGGCTGAAGTCCTCTGCTCCGTCTTTGGGTTCCGTACCACGAGCGAGGTCATAAACAGGGTAATGGAATTGGAGAAGGGGTTCGCTTTATATGAGGTGAAGACAACCGTGTTCGATGCCGATAGGAATATCAGGGCTGTTGGCCTTGGCTCCTGCAACAGTCATGAGAAGAAGTACATCAAACAAGGACTCGCCATGTCAGCAAACACGATACTCAAGATGGCCCGCAAGCGTTCGTATGTCGATGCAATCCTATCGGCAACGGCGGCCAGCAGGGTTTTCACGCAGGATATAGAGGAACTGTCCTCCATAGGAATGGATCATCAGAAAGAGTCTGATAATCAATAAATTTAGTGATTTCCATTGACTACAAACAACAATTGTGATATCATGAATGTGGTTAAGTCACTACTTCTTATAACGAACCACGGTTGCAAGCCTATTCACTCTTCCATATCGCCAGATATGGGTTCATAATGAAATTTGCCGTTGTTCGTTCTCTGTACATGTACTTTCCTGATAAGTTTGAGGGTATCGGGAGCTTGCTGATAGATAAACCTTTGGGTTTAGTATCGGCGGCTCCCTTTTTGCGTCTCAGGTTTCAAAGAACCTGTTCCGGGCACCGATACGAAAGGTCACGGAGCAGGTTCTTATATTATCAGGAAGGGGGTTATTACAAAATGGATCCAGTTTAGACTCACTATTATGAGAGTTCCATATGACGTATTAACATGTGTTGCGAATGCACCGGCATTCACAGAAAGGATTAGTGATTATAATGAAAACATCCAATAATATAGAGGTACCAGTACCAAGCAACAATGAAGCAACCGTTGTCATAGACAGCCAGACTCACAACGAGGAAATTACTGCAAGTTCCCTTCCCCATGACAGCAATGAGGTACCCACCACAGACAGCACCGGAGATGCCACAGCTCAGGATTCCGATGATAACAAGGAGTTGCCGTCAGAAAATGAGAATCTACATGAAGAAGAAAACGCGCGCGAATTTTGGAATTCCCTTGCAGCATTTCCAGGAAAGAACTTCGTACATAACATTGTGAATGCAATAAGGAATCGTTTCCATATTGCCGCGAATGCCAAACTGGGATGTCTCTTCATTTATGACCCAAAAGAAGGGCGTTTCATAGAAAAATCTAGGGATCTATTCCCTGTTTGGCTCCATGATGCTGTATCTGGAACGGATTGCGAAGAACGTCTTTCAAGCAGCATCACAAATGAAATTTTTTCCCAGCTCCTTGCCAGAGCACGGCAGATGACAATTGAGGACTTCGATAAGGATGAACGGTACCTCAATGTCCTCAATGGTGTCATTGACCTTGATTCTGGAGAGTTTATGCAACACGATCCAAAGTTCCATTTCCGCAGTGTCATCACTGCGAAATATAACAACACAGACTCAGCATCCCCCGTCAACTTCCTTAGTATGCTCAAGCAGGTATTTGACACTGAAGAAGATCAGAAGCGCTTTTTGGAAAGCCTTGCTTACCTGATTTCAAGTACATATTCTGCGAAAAAAGCTTTTGTATACATCGGGAGATCTAACACTGGCAAGAGCGTCATATTGCGTCTTATAACGGAAATGATAGGCAGAGAGTTCGTCTCAAATATTCCGCTCGAAAGGCTCTCTGATAGGTTTGCAATCCACACGCTCTGCGGAAAGAAAATCAATATCTGCGGAGAACATGAGAGCAGTCAAAGTATAAAAAAGGCAAGTGTTTTCAAGGAACTGATTGGCGGCGACTGGATGGATGCTGAACCCAAAGGGGTCGATCATTACAGTTTTAGAGCCAGAACGAAATGCCTTTTCGCATGCAACAAGATGCCGGAATTCAAATCTACGCTGATGGAAGAAGCTCTCTATAACCGTTTCATTTTCGTTGAGTTCAAAAACCCCATCCCAGAAGGAAAACGCATCGAAAACTTTGATGAGATTCTATCTCAGGAAAAGGACGGCATCCTCAAACTTCTCGTTGATGAAATGATCAAATTGAGGCAGGGTGGCTACAAGTTTACGCAAACAGCTTCATCGGATGCCTTGATGGAAGCATTCAAAGGCCAGAAAGACGATATAGGCCAGTTTGTGGAGGATTGCTGTGAGCTCTCAGCGGATTCGAATACCCCCGTTTATAGGCTCAACGAAAAATATGATACATATTGTGAAGAAAACTGCCTGAGGAAGGTGACTCCGTATATGTTCATCAAGGGTCTCATGGAAACTTTTCCCACACTTGAAAAACGTAAAGCACGGGAAGGGAAAGGCAATCCACGCTGGTGCGTAAAAGGACTCAAGATAAAAGAATCAAATAACGTGGCATAATCACTGGAACAATGGAACTTGAGCGTGTGATTATACGCTCATGTGGCCCCCGCTTAATGTGGGGGCTATACCATTACCTACGGTTGAAGAAGAAAAAGATGAAATGAACTTAAATTTTTCTGGAACATTGGAACACCAGTATTGAAAAGTCAGTCCCCGCCTTCGGCGTACAAGCCAACGAACATCCGACTATATAGGCCGGTGACATCATGCAAGCTATGTCAAAACTAAACGTCTGCCGTCTCTACCTAATGCCCGTTAGTGTGGCCTCAGCTCCCTTCCTTCCGTGCATATCAAGGGTAGATAATGAACCATCTTTAGCCGCAGAGTAGCATCTCAGGAGAGAGATTGGGCATGATTATGAGAGCCGGAGGTATAGAGTAAGAATAGTCTTTATTAACTCGGATGTTCCAGTGTTCCAGAAAATATTAACCCTGCCGGTCTATTTTTTTGGCCAAAACTGAAGCAGGATATTCACCGGATCCAACGCTTACTTCATGTCCGGGGAACTGGCTACCTTACTTTCAGGTAGGTATGTAGAACTGAAGATGCTCCCATTGCCAACGTAGAAGCCTCCTGTCAATTCGCAAGATTGCCGATTCGATGACGAGTGCGGGACGGAGAATTGATAGCAAGACAGTAGAAAAATATCTAAATGGCTTACAGGATAGCATGCTTATATATCAGGCAGAACGTTTTGATATCCGAGGGAAGGATATACTGAAGATAAATCCTAAGTATTATGTGGTGGATGCTACCCTTCGTTACCTGAAAATAGGCAGTCATGGAAGTGACACTGGGCACATTCTTGAAAATACCGTTTATCTGGAGCTGTTACGTCGTGGTTATGAGGTTTATGTTGGTGCTATGACAAAGGGTGAGAGAATCAACCCTTCAGCCTGATGTGATGGAAAGAGAACTGGGGCCGCTACAACGGATTAAAGACAACTACCCCAAGTATCTGCTTACCCTAGATGAAATCGAATCTACAGCAGACTATGCCGGCATATGCAAGCAGAACGTATTGAAATGGTTATTAGATCAAAATTGAGAAAAAAATAGAGCAGGCAGCAGGCACTGATTTGGATGTTCTTGCTTTGCTTGCTTTTAATATATATGCTTTATATGCTTTAGGCGCCTACGAGTCCAGTAATTACGCTGGTTTGCGGCTCCATTGTGAGACGGATTGTGACCTATGACGAGACGGATTGTGACCAAATTTA
>DOYB01000223.1:11791-23384 GCA_003518745.1 Selenomonas sp.
ACCAAATTTATGACTATTGTGAGACAAAGGTATGTTTACACGTCTGTAAATGTGGTATATAATTCTAATGTGAGACGTTTTGTGACCTTTTTAACGGATAAGAATGGTCTGGAAGCGCTCATATAAAATAGTATTGGTCACAATCCGTCGTCATTAGGTGGGGAGAAACAGATTATGAATGAAGATCACAGACCTGTCATATACCAAGCCAATCCATTGATTGAGGGGCGAAAACCTTTCAGTGCAATTGAGATGCGTCTATTTCTTTTGGCCCTTCAGCATGTGAACCCACATTTGTCTAGTAATGACAAGTTTTACGATCAACGATTCAAAGAGCTGTACCTTACGCCAGCACAGACAAAAGAGATATTTGGCCATGGGGAATACTTGAATCGTTTAGAGAGTATATGCGATGGCATGACTCAAAAGGTTGTAACTGTAAGCTATGATGATGGTGGTTTCAAGAAGTACCCTGTTTTTGGGTATATCGAATACAAGCCGAAGGAAGGTCTTCGGATCAAATTCAACGAAGATATGAGGCCGTTGATTTTAGATATATTTGAATCTGGTTACGGGTACACTAAGATTGCAGCCAAACAACTGTTCAACCTTAGTTCATCTTATGCTGTACGTCTGTTGGAGCTAATGCTTCAGTACAGGGGGATGATGAAGAGCAGTGTCATAGTGCGTCACTTTGAACTGGACGATCTTAGGGAGAAGATGGATATTGGTTCGGGAGAGTATAGACGTATAAGCGACTTTAAAAAACGGGTTTTGAACGATCCAATAGAAGATATCAACAGAAGCACGCAGTATAGTCTGTCTTATGTGCCAACAAAGACAGGTCGCAAGGTCACTGGTTTCGATTTTACTATGGAATGTAATGATATGATTCTTGAAACAGAGAAGTCTCCGGAGGAAATCAAATTAGAAAAGCTGCCCAGGAAAGCAGATTGGCATGGTCTATCAGAACAATCGGTAAACAAGCTGACCACGATATGTGGCAGCAATGAAGAATTTGAGCTTCGTATGGAGCATGCCTTGAAACTGGCAAAAAAAAGAAATCCTGAAAATTTGCAAGGATTTTTATATAACGCCATCAAAGATAACTACAGACAACAGGATATTGATGCACAGGCGGCAATCGAGCGTGAGATGAGGGCCGTTAAGGAAAACAATGAATGGGAACAAGTAGCAGCCAAAATGTTTTCAAACGAAATAAGAGTGAAGGAAGATAGGCCGGAAATTCTGTTTGATTTGAAGGATTCCATGGATGTTGCTATCATTCGAGTGATCAAATCGGCACTGAAAGAGAAAAAATTGGACTTTACGGTGAGAAGCAGATTGGAAGAACATAATATGAGTATACCGAGGTTTTTAGAGCTTTATGGGAGTAATTCCGGAGAAGTTTAATTCGGGACCAATTTGGTCCCGAATTAAACTAAGACACATGTTTGCATCGATTTGTGGTATGATTGAGGAGAAAAGTCAAATTATATACATGGGGGGAATAGAATGAGCGACGTTATTTGTGTTGCAAATCATAAGGGAGGTGTAGGGAAAACTACCACTACTGCTGCCCTTGCTTACCTGTTTGCGAGGGATGGCAAGCGGGTGTTAATGATTGATGCTGATGCACAAACTAATTTGACACAAACTATGGGAATTGTGTCAGATGGCAAACGTGACATACAGTCTGCTGTGATCGCCAATATCATGAATGCCCCTGTTCCGGTGGAAACCTTTATACTTCCCACACAATACAAGAACATAGATATGATTCCGGGATCGCTTCTTATAGAAGATGAGAGTTTCCTAAGTAGAATCAGGAATAGTCAGTTGAACGAATCTGTAAACCCTTGGATTGAACTGATGGAATCGTTAAAAGCATTGAATCGATATGATGTCATCCTCATGGATTCCCATCCGTCGATTGGTATAGATACACTTTTGCCTATGCAGAGCTGTGATTGTGTTCTTGTTCCTTTGGAAGCAGATGAGAGAAGTGTGGCCGGTCTTTCACAAGTGTACCAGAACATCGTTAAGAGCCGGAGACGCGCAAATCCCGACATCAAGCTCCTAGGCTATTTCTTCAACAAAGTGAAATCAAATACCAGCAGTGCCAAGGATTATATTCCTTCTGCCAGAGAGATGCTTCCTAATGCTTTAGCCAATTTCAATGGTGGTGAGATGGAAGGCATCTGCTTTGAGACAACCATTCGGGACAGTGAGGATGTTCGCAAGTCCGTGAACTTCCACTGCGCTGTTACGGAGCGGTTCCATAATAAAAAGGTATCATCTGACTTTGAAAACTTATATAAGGAAATAACGGAGGTCATTTATGGGAAAGCATAAGCAGCAGGTAAGTATGTCGGCTTTTGCGCAGCCGAATGCTTACGATGATATAAGCAAGCCTGCCTTTGATGCAGACTATTGGAAGCAGCTTTCTGTCACTGGAAAGGATACAGTTGCCCCCATATCCTCGGAGGAAAGGAAAAAGTCTGATGAAGGCCTAAAACAGATTGAAAAACTCTATCCAAAGTATCACATGGAGAAAGTGGATATATCAAAACTTATCCCTGCCAAGGAGAAATGGAATTTCTTTCCAAAGCAGGACAAGACAATCCTCACGGAACTCATGAAGAATCTGGTGGCTTACGGTCAGCTATCTCCGGCCTTAGTTTGGAAACAAGACGATGGCTCATATATGATTCTCGGAGGGCATACCAGATATCAGGCATTCAAAGCGTTGCATGATATATTTACCAGTGAAGAAGGCAATGACCCGACTATGGCAGAGCGGTTCAGCGCCATGAACTGCTATGTATATGAGCAGGATGAGCTGGACGAGGCAGAGGCCAGGAAAATTATCATATATGATAATATCATTCGCCGTGACAACACCACATCTATCAAGGCGCAGGCTGTCATAAACATGAACAGACTGGAGCTTGAATCCAGAACGGCCAGAAACCCCAATGAGCAACGAGAGCGAATCATGACCAGTATTGCAAAGGTCATGGGAACCAGTGAGGGATCCATCAAGCGGTTGTATCAGCTAAGGACATTGATTGCAGAATTCTGGCCGTTAGTGGATGGCACCGCTGAAGATAAAATTACAACTCAAATGGCGCGGACTTTCTCATTGCTTCCGGAGGATTTGCAAAAGTATATATACCAGAACCACCTTTACAGGAATAAATTGTCCGGTGAAAGTCTAAAGCGACTCTCTATGGCTTCTACTGTAGAAGATGTTGACAATATCTATTCCACTCCTCGGAAATACGTAATCACTGAAAAATTAGAAATGAACCAGGAGCCACCTTCCGATTACCGTACTATCATGTTTATGGCTTCAGAGCAGGAGTTTGATATCATCAAAGAGGGATTGATGAAGATTATTGAGAATCCCAATTTATCCGATAAAACAAGAGAATTGATCAGGAATGCGATTGGATGAGGGTTTTACGATGAAGAATTTTTTTACGGAGATAGATGGCATAACAATGACATTTAGCGATATTGTCACCACAGAAGATGGTATGGAATATATAAGAATATATTTTGAAAAGCCGATAGAGGGTGGGTTTCAGTTCCTTGAGTCAACCCTGCCAATGCTTGATGTGATCGAAACAGAAGGCTTCAATGAACGAGAACAAAACGAATTGTTGGCATATGCGAGCAGAAATGCCTTCATAATATGGGAACTTGCCCGCAGTGGAGGTGTCGGTGTTGCCTAAAATATGCCAATTGGGAAAGTATGTTATTTTCTTTTGGTCAAAAGAAAGCAACGAGCCTATACATGTACATGTTTGTGAAGGGACACCTCATTCAGAAGCTACTAAAATATGGATGAATGGGATGATACGGCTGGCTCATAACAAAAGTCAGATACCTGCAAAAGAGTTGAACATTATCATGCGATGGTTGGCAGCTAACAGACAAATAATAGAAGAAAAATGGAATAAACATTTCGGTGAATGACTGGAAAAAACAAGGCTTCCAGAGAAAATTCGACTGTAGGAGGGAATATCAAGTCAAACTCATGATCGATTTAGTTAGAAAATTGTTTTGAATATTGGATTGAATGGCGATATAATTAAGGCAAGGCAAAGCAAACCGTTTTTGCTGTTAAATGGCAAAAGGAATCCCCCGTGATGGCCGTCACGGGGGATTCTTGCATATTTACGGCTATGCCAGACTGAGGCTCTTGTCACTCCATGAGAGATATCAGCAAGTCAAGCCATTTGCAAATGTAGTAGGCCGCTGCACTTGCCATAACAAACGAGATGGGGGCTTGCGTTGATGTCCGTTATCAAGCGTCCGATTTGACCAGCTTCTCACAGAGGGGCAGGAGTTCTTCGATTTTGGAGACTATGCGGTGCTGCTCGGATAGGGGTGGAAGGGGGATTAGACATTCTCTGAATACTTTTAGTGACACAAATGATTGTACCGCTCCTGAGGCATTACTTCTTAATGTGTGCTGAAAATAGTTCATTAACCAATATACATACCTCATACACATTGAATTTGAAGTATAGTTTTTAAATAAAGCGACATTCTTTATACAAAATTCTATTTCTGTATCAACTAATACGGGATTACCAATGGATCCAATCATAGCAAAAAGTATATCATTTTTTTCAACTTTGGATCGTTCATTTATTCTATCGGCATCTTTTGGTGAAATATATTTTACGTTTTCAAAGTCCAACTTGCCGCTCGATATATTCTTACTTGTTACTAACGGTATTCCATTTGGTTGATAAGCAGGTGTATCATGCGTACCATCTCTTACATCTATCACGTCTGACAACCTCACCCATTCCCACCCCTCAGGAATCTCAAAGGGCTTTTCTTCTTCCGTAATGGGTGGTAATGGCTTGCTCTTTTTGATTTTCCCTTCCTCAATCAGCCGTTCCTTCTCTGCCCGTATCTCCTTGAGGAGATCCTTGGCGGTTCCTTCTTCCGGTCGCTGCTCCACCAGTTTGCCTTGGATGGCGTACTGGAGGATGCTTTTCTTCATGGCTTCCGGGAAACGGGCGTTGTAGTCCGTCAGTTTGGTGTAGGCTTTGTCATATTTGTCGAGAAGGGGCAGGAGTTCTTCGATTTTGGAGACTATGCGGCGCTGCTCGGAGAGAGGGGGGAGAGGAATAGGAAGGCTAGACCAAGTTGATTTATTTATAATAGGTGTAGCTGTCCCAGTTGCTTTTTCCCTTACAAGTTTATAAAAATATGAACTCACCACTACATGGAATAAATATTTGGCATTAACTGCATATGGAGTGATAGAATTTATTTGCTGATTGAAAGTTACAGGCTTTTTGCAAATAGCTGCTTTTCCTATGGTCCCGCCTATGCATACTTGTAAAATAGAATTGGTTTCCACTATACGTCCATATTCACTTCCTTGTTGGGATAAGCCTTGATTATCGTAGTTGATAATACACGCTGATATATCACCAGGAGTTATAAAAGGGATATTATCACCAAAATACTCAGGATGCTCTCTTGGAGGTGTTGTTCCAGTTTGCAGGATACCTATATCCCCCAATCTCACCCATTCCCACCCCTCTGGGATTTCAAATGGCTTTTCATCTTCCGTAATGGGTGGCAGGGGCTTGCTCTTCTTAATCTTCCCTTCCGCAATCAGCCTATCCTTCTCTGCCCGTATCTCCTTAAGCAGATCCTTGGCGGTTCCTTCCTCTGGCCTTTGCTCCACTAGCCGTCCTTCTATGGCTCTTTGAAGGATGCTGTTTTTTAGTTGCTGTGGTGTCATGGCTCTCCTCCAATTCGCTTGGTGATTTCATCAAGTACTCTGTCTATCTCTGTATTGAGCTCTTTTCTATGCTCCTGATAGTTCTTTATGAGATCCATAGGATCCAGGATTTCCTCTTCCTCATGGGGGAAGCCGCATAGATCCAGATTGTAGCCACCTGCGGCAATTTCCTCCGCGGTATACTTCTTGGCCTTCGGCCAGCCTTCAATCTCTATTTCCTCACGGTTCTTCCACCAGTCCATGACGGGCTCAAAGTGCTCCAGCTTCATGGGCTTGGTCTTGGAGAAGTGCTTGTAGCCCTCGGGCATATCGAGCCTGTAGAACCATGTTTCCTTGGTGGCTCCTGTCCTGTCGAAGAAGAGAAGGTTTGTGGTGATACTGGTATAGGGAGAAAATACGCTGCCCGGCAGACGTATGATTGTATGGAGGTTGAACTCGCCCATCAGCTTCTTCTTGATGGCGGTCTTGGTGTTGTCCGTGCCGAAAAGGAATCCATCGGGGAGCACCACTCCGGCGCGACCGTTCTTCTTCAAACGGTACATGATGACACTCATAAAGAGGTCGGCAGTTTCGGAGTCAGCCAGATCATCGGGGAAGTTCTTTTGGATGGCAGGAATCTCCGTGCCTCCGTACGGGGGATTCATCAGGATTTTGTCGAAGCAGTCCTTTTCAGTGTAATCAAGTACCTTCCCAAGAAGGCTGTTGTCATGGCGGATATTTGGCTCGTCAATGTCGTGGAGCAGGAGATTGGTAACGGCAAGCATATATGGGAACTGCTTTTTCTCTATACCGAATACTGACTTCGCGAATAACTCATGGTCTTCGGTTGTCTTACACTGAGGCGCGAGCTCCTTCAGCCAGCTTGTAAGAAATCCTCCCGTACCGCAGGCGAAATCTGCCATTGACTCACCAAGACGGGGTTCTATCATCTTTGCCATGAAGTCAGTGACAGCGCGGGGGGTATAGAACTCCCCTGCATGTCCTGCTGACTGGAGATCCTTCAGGATGGTTTCGTAGATATCCCCCAAGGCATGGATCTCATCGTATTCCTCCAGCTCAATGCGGTCTATCTCGTCCACCATCTGACGGAGAAGCACTCCATCCTTCATGTATTGGTTTGTATCTTCAAATACGCTTTTCACGATGGACTTCCTGAGGGGTGTTTCCGGCGTGACTTCAAGGTTCTTCAGGACTTTGAACAGCTCATTGATAAAGTCCAGCAGCTCGTCTCCTGTTTTCGCGGTGCCTTTCTTGTCGTCGTAGGCCCAGTTCTGCCAGCGGTATTCCTCCGGTATGATGGACACAAAGTCATCATCGTCCATTTCCCAGTTCTCTTCCTTCGCGCTGTAGACCTTTAGGAAAAGCATCCAGACAATCTGTTCGATACGCTGGGCATCACCGTTGATGCCCGCGTCCTGCCTCATAATATCCTGAAGTCTTTTGACCAATCCGCTTAAATTCGCTGCCATTTACTCAACCTGCCTTCTGATCATTATCTTCTTTGTATATTTCGTTTTCCAGTTCCCTGAGAGCATCCTTGTAGCCCTCTTTGCCTCCGAACAGTTTAGCGATTTTACTGGGGGTACCGAACTTCTTGAATTCTTCCAGCTTGAGGACGGTGGTATTTTCTATTTCCTTGATTCCAAGATTCATGTACTTGTCCAGCAGGGTTTCCAGAACCTCTTTAGCGGCTCCGGCGAATCTATGCAGGAAGTCCCGCTTCTTCACGTTGTTGGCGCGTTCCTTCCTTGTCAGGGGCTTTTGGTCGTATGCCACATGGCAGATGAAGTCGAAGTCATCCACCTCGTCCATTTTCATGTCCTGCTTCAGCTTATCAAGGTCGATTCCCTGATGGGCAAGGGCATCGGATATGGCGGCCTTCTTCTCTGTGTCAGTCCATGTATGGATGAACTTAGACAGGTCTCCGTATTCGCCGTGGATGTTGGTTCTGGTGTAGTCTATGATGTTTTCCTGCTTCAGCAGCTTGCCGTCAGTATCGTATATGGAGATTGTCTTGGTGGTGGTGAATACCCTGCAGCTATCGGGACGTATGATGGGAACTATACGCTCGCCGCCTCCGCCATCTCCGTCATCTCCGTCTTTGCCGCCGTTTTCTTCGCCTGTTCCTGTCGGATCATAGCCTGCGGGATCCTCATGGACTCCTTTCCCGCCGGTGAACCCCGGCTGTATGTCAATGGGGCCGTCCCATTCAGGATCCGAAAAAAGACGTGTTACCATGCGGAAATCCATGATAGTGAAGCTGGTCTTCCCGTCACTTTCCCGTATGCGGGTGCCACGTCCCACGATCTGCTTGAAGGTGGTCATGGAGCTGATGGTCTTGTCAATGGCAATGAGCTTTACCATTTTGCAGTCCACTCCGGTGGAAAGAAGCTCCGAGGTAGTGGCTATGACAGGATAGGGGGAGTTGACGGAAATGAAGTAATTCAGCTTGCCTTTGCCGTACTGGTCACTGCCGGTAATGCGGACTACATAATCGGGATTTTCCTTCATCCTGTCCTCATTGCAGATGGCAAGAGCCTGTCTCATTCGCTCGGCGGCATCCTCACTGGCGCAGAAGACTATTGTTTTGCTCATGGGATCGGTGGCAGACAGGTATGCTGTAATCTGTTCGGCAACTTCGCGTATCCGGTCTTCCAGGACGATATTATAGTCGTAGTCGCTGTTGTCGTATATCCTATCCTCTATTTCATTCCCATAGTAATCCCGCTGCCCTTTGAAGGGGCGCCATCCGTCACTGATGTTCATGCGCGGCTCGATGACGCGAAAGGGAGCTAGGAAACCGTCGTTGATGCCCTGCTTTAGGCTGTATTCGTATACAGGCTTCCCGAAATAACTGATGTTGGAGGTATATTTCGTTTCCTTCGGTGTGGCTGTCATGCCTATCTGGGTTGCTGTGCGGAAATACTCCAGAACTTTTCGCCAGCGGCTTTCTTCTTTGGCTGATCCACGATGGCACTCATCTACTATGACAAGGTCAAAGAATTCCGGGTCAAAGAGCTCTTGAAAATGGGGAACATCGTCATTTCCAACCATCTGCTGATAGAGAGCGAAGTAGACTTCGTAGGCTGTTACGGTGGAGGGATTGTCCTTGGCGAAATCCACCTTATGTATGACTTTCGACAAAGTGCTGAAATCCTGGATTATGGAATGATCTACAAGTATATTGCGGTCTGCAAGATACAGTATTTTCTTTTTCAGGCCGCTTTTCTTTAGGCGGTAGACGATCTGGAATGAGGTATAGGTTTTGCCGGTGCCTGTGGCCATGACCAGCAAAATGCGTTTTTCCCCACGGGCGATGGCATCCAGTGTACGGTCTATGGCTACTTGCTGATAGTAGCGAGGAGGGTAGGTGTTCTGTGAGGTATAGAAGGGCTGGTTGATTACCTTTATTTCCGTATCGTTTAGCTTTCCTTCCTTCCGTAGCCGTTCCATGAGATCGTCAGCCGTGGGGAAGTCCTCAAGGGGGAGGTTCCGCTCTTTGCCGGTCAGGAAATCATGCTCCACGAAGGAGTCACCGTTTGAGCTGTAGGCAAACTTCACGTCCATCATAAGGCAGTATTCCTTCGCCTGCTGCAGCCCAAAGGAGGGAAGCCGGTGATTGGCCTTGGCCTCCACTATGGCAAGGGGATAGTATCCACGGTAATACAGCACATAATCAGCCTTCTTTGGCTTTTCGCGAAATGCCATATTGCCCCGTATATTCACTCGGCCATCGGTGATCTTCATCTCCATACGGATGTGTTCCCTGTCCCACTTTTTCTCAATGTGAGGAGTGATATAGAGTCTTTTGATGTCCTCTTCGCTCAGATTCTTCTTGTCCATGTCCTCACCGTCCTTGCAAGAATTCATACCTATAGATTTCGATGAATATTGAAATCATCCTGCACCAAGCACTTTTTATACGATCTCGCTCCGCAATCTTTTTCCTAAACTCGTCCAGATCTTTCTTCTTGATGTATTCTGTCCGTACCTTCTTACCCTCGCGATAGGCAAAATAATGGTATGTATGGCCAGATTAATCGAAATCATCTCTCTGCAATCGGACTTGATGTCACTTAGCAAACAATTCTACCAGAAAACTCTCCAGTTCCATCAGAACCCTTTCACTACCGACATCCAGCCAATTTTTCTTGGCTCTCTCCATATTCTGACGAAACATCTTATTTGAAAAGGCACGATGTACACGCGATAACAAATCCTCTGGCTTTTCTTCTCTCATCCCGGCATCATCAAATATCAGAAGCTGGATGCACCCCTTCAGCTTCTCACGATTAATCCCGGACATAACCCCTAAGAAGTACATATCATACATATCCTTATAACGGGTCGAGATAGGCCCAAACTTCAAAATGGAGCGCAGCTTCTCCGTAAACATCTGCTCCTTGGAATTTACCAGCAATGTGGGGCCATCCTCAAGATAGGCAATATCAAAGCAGTATTCATCCTGCTCGATAGAAAAATTCTTATGGACACCTATATCCAGTTTTGTCTGCAATTCCGTGCCATCACTATCCGTAATTTTCAAGTAAACCCGTTTGCCATGGTAATCCTGCTGGCGAAGCTCTGTTATATCGCCAACTATCTCCAGTTGAAATTCCTCTGTGTTTATCTTCTCGATAAAAGAGCGGATGGACTCATCAGACAGGGAATAGTGGATGAAGTCAAAATCTATATCCAATGTCGCACGTCTGCTATCATGGGAGATATTGTGCATAACCACGCCGCCTTTTATGGTTACATGGTTCTTCAAGGGGCTGGCACCAATGTTTATGATGACTACATCCTGGGCAACCTTGGCTTGTGCCTGCACTAAGTTATAACCTGCATCCTCATATGACTTTATCATTTCCGCTAACTTCATCAAAGAATCTCCCTCTGTATTATCTCATAGAAATCTGTCCGGCTCTGCATGGCCTCAATATAGTCATCCACCTTGGAAAAATCCAGATCATATTTCAGTCCACGATAACTTTCAACTATCTCTTTGTAATAATCAAAAGGCAGTTTATTCCTATACCTTACAAGTTCTAGCATCATACGCTCACGATCATAGCAACGAATGGATGAGCCGTTGTAAACTATCTCCGTTTTTCCTAACCCGTAATATTTATCTGATTCAAAGTATTGCTTGACCCCATCCATGCTGATGCGTGTCATGCGTCGGCCGATTGCTACGTGCATCAGATCTGGAATGTCATTAGTCAGCCCCCAAAAATAAAAGGCGCTGTCCATAGTAAAAATGGCACCCTTATACCGAGCCATGAGCAAATCCATTTCAGAAACGCTAGATTTGCTGGAGTACAGACCGGGGGATAGCTTGAAAAGCTCTCCTTTTTGTACAGCCTGCTTGACCTTATAAAGGGAACCATATTGGGTTACAGCCTCATTATATGCCAGAACCATACGCTCACCCCTTTTACTTAAAATACACACATAGTTATTTGTTGTGTATATTTACTAAAATAATTATAGGATCAGCCAGTACACATGTCAACCGATGTATTGCTATTATCGTCGCGTTTTCCTTAAACACCTAACACTGACTGCCACCGCCCGTCTTTTCCGCACAGCCCTGACGATAGTAGACTTACTGAGGCCTGTTTTCTCTGAAGCCTCCTTGTAAGAACAGCCGTCCTCAATCAGCTTTACCGCAGCATCTTTCCTTGCCTGTGGTATAGGAGGCCTCCCCTCCCGGAACCCGGCTTTAGTCCTTGCTATGGCCTTACCAGCCTGTGTTCGTTCCACGATCATATCCCTCTCGAACTCAGCAAAGGCCAGCAGTATATGAAGCAT
>DOYB01000213.1 GCA_003518745.1 Selenomonas sp.
CCTCCGATCTATCAATTCTTCAAAAATCACCATAATCCCAATCCTTTCATATTTTACAGCAGATTTTCCCTAAAAGCCGCTAAATCTCTATATCATAACAATCTTCCGGTGACTGGAACTGAAAGGCTTTCGTTTCACTCGTCGATTTGCTTCCTTGTAGCCCCCACAAACAACAATATATACATAAATAGAATAAACATCCCCCATATTATTGCCAATCCTTACATTTCCTTGCAGGGGCCTGTGGATTCCCTTTCTACCAGAGTTGTTCCTACAACCACCTTGCGTCCCTCGGATTCACCCTCCAACAGTTCCAGCAGCAGTTTCGCCGCCGTTACACCGATTCCGTGTATATTTCTGTCCACCGTTGTCAAATACGGCTGAACATATTGATATATTGAAAGGTTGCCGAAACCAATGATGGAAATGTCCCTTGGTACGCGTTTTCCCATCCTCCTGCAGGCATTTAGCGCACCCAGTCCTATATAATCATTGCAGCAGAAAATCGCTGATACGTCTGAGCCTCTTAGTCTCTCGATAAGGCTTTTAGCTGTATTCGCGGCTGTCTCGGCGCTGGCTCCGCCATCTACCGCAAGGATATATTTCTCGTTGAGCAAACCTGCCTCTTCCATCAGCGCCCTATAAGCATCTTCCTTGATAAGATCCTCTGACTGCATATTGCCCCTTACAAATAATATCCTCTGGTGACCAAGCCACAGAAGATGACTCAGGGCATCCATTGTCCCCTTCTGATCATCACTTGCTATGCAAGAGGTGTGAGGCAATTCTATCCGGCTGTTGACAAAAACCATAGGCACCCTTTTTATGGCCGCGTCATAAGCATTTCTCCCAAAATTGCTTGCCCCTGGATTCACATCTATTATTCCTGACACATTACGTCCGATCAAATCCCTGATGCAGGCCATTTCCTGGTCGGGATTATTCTTCGTACAGGCAATCTGCAAAGTGTACGACTTTTCCCGCAAGCAATCCTCGATAGCGTCCATCGCCTCAGCATAATGGGGATCCCCAAATCCGGGCATCACAACCCCGATGCTTGAGGAATGCCTCATATTGAGCTCCCTAGCCTGCATATTAGGCACATATTCCAGAGCCTCTATTGCCTCTTCCACCTTTTCCCTGGTGGAAGCTCTAACGGGATAATTGCCATTCACTACCCGTGATACCGTTGCCACGGAGACTCCCGCTCGTTTTGCCACATCATGTATCGTTGCCTTCATATCCAGTCCTCCGAGTTCCCCATTCAAACTTGCCTTTCATTTTCGAGATATATCTCACGGAACAATTTCATAAGCTGACGGCAGCTGGTGGAGAGGGCTCGATTCTTCTGCCACGCCACTACCGTATGTGTATTCATTTCAGGTTCAACCAAACGCTTGTAGATAAGATTGCCGTCTGTCAGCAAACTCCTGGAAGATATGGGAATCATAGCCGCCCCCATCCCCGTCTTCGCAAAAAGCAAATCCTGAACGATGCTGTCCGACACACATACAATGTTCGGTTCAAATCCCTGCTTCCGACAATTCGCCACAAACATAGACTGCCAACGAAGCGGTATTATCAGCGGTTTGCCCTCAAGCTCCTTGAAACTCACCTCGTTCTCCCTTTCGCCGCAATTGTGTTCCCTGTTCATGACTATTACAAGAGGCTCGTTTGGAAGGACTATTGATTCATATATCTTTGAATCCACCTGGGTGCGCGTGATGGCAATTTCAATGACCCTATTGTCCAGAAGCTCCAGAATCCTTGCTCCCTCTGCCTCCCATATCTGAAAAGTCACCTGCGGACAGCGTCTGTGGAACTCGGAAAGCAGCTCGGGAAGCAGCATTGCTCCTGATGTGGTGATGGTTCCCAATCGTATCGAGCCCGCGACACCGGAGCCTATTTCCTTGATTTCCCTCACCGTACCATCCACGATTCCCAGGATATTCTCAACTCTGGAATACAGTACCCTTCCTGCTTCGGTCAGGCGTATCCTTCGGCTGCCCCTTTCGAACAACTGTACCCCCAGTGATTCCTCCAGACGCTTCATTTGCCTCGAAAGGGCAGGCTGGGCTATGTCCAGTCGTTGTGCCGCGTGGCTGATATTCCCTTCCTCAACGATCGCGCAAAAGGCACGCATATCCTTTACACCCATCGCCTGTTCCATCACAATGCCTCCATCTACTTAGATGATAAAACCTCTATCTGAGTCGTATTCATTTCTACCGCATGCAATATATTCTCCATAACTCGCCGGAATCCTTCTTGAAAACGCTTACTTTTTTAAAAACCATGCAATTTCAGCCAACTTCATCAACCTCAAACTTCCCTATGGTAAAATTCCCCCCGCAGGGTTATAATGGTGAAATGACATCAAAAGCCGGAAGAAAAATCCGGTCCATCGGGGAGGACATCAATGCAAGCTGGTATATTGAAGCTTTTACGGAAATCAGGCGGCAAATACGTTTCCGGAGAGGAAATCGCGGATAGGCTTGGCGTTTCCCGAACTGCTGTCTGGAAACATATAGGAGAACTCAGGAATCTGGGGTATCGAATAACCAGCCAGCCCAGAAGCGGGTACATTTTGGAGGAAGCCCCTGATCTGCTGCTGCCTGAGGAAGTTCAAAACGGACTAAAGACCTCCTTTATAGGACAAAACATTATCCATTTCGACTCCATCGGCTCCACCAACGCGGAAGCAAAACGGCTGGCCGGAGAAGGCGCGACTGAGGGAACGGTGGTCGTAGCGGAGGAACAGGGAAAGGGACGAGGAAGACTGGACAGGAGCTTTTTCTCCCCGCAGGGAGGTATTTGGTTCTCCACTATACTGCGTCCGGCTTTTCTGCCTCAAGAGGCGCCAAAATGCACTCTTATGGCGGCAGTTTCCGTAGCAAAGGCAATGGATGCCTTCGGCTTCCGAGTGGGCATAAAATGGCCCAATGACATCCTCCATGAAGGCAAAAAATTAACCGGGATTCTTACGGAAATGCACGCGGAAATGGATCGCGTCAACTACATAGTGATAGGAATCGGCATAAATGTAAATATTCCCCAGTCATTATTTCCACCCGAACTTCAGGAAACCGCGACCTCCCTGCAAATCATAAAGGGAACCGGTATTCCAAGGCTGAAAATCTTTCAGTCGGTACTGGAAAATATGGAAGACCTATACACGACTGCCACCAGCCGTGGTTTTTCTCCCATAATGGACGAATGGAGGAAATGCTCTTCAACCCTCGGACATGAGGTACAGGTCATAGGCGTGGGACAGGATGACAGGTTTACAGGAAAGGCAGTGGACATCGACGATGACGGAGCCCTTATCATAGACACTGAAAAGGGCCGAAGACGTGTGTTGGCAGGAGATGTTTCAATCAGATCATCAAAATAATGGAGGATTCGGCATGCTTTTGGTTATAGATATCGGGAACAGCAACATTGTCATGGGAACCTATGAGGATAAGAAGCTGATGAAGCACTGGCGCATTTCCACAGATCGCCAGAAGACCGGTGACGAATATGGAATGCTTATAAACGACCTGTTCCGCTATCAGGGAGTTTCCATCTCTGACATAAAGAACATTATCATCTCCTCTGTGGTTCCTCCCCTAGTGGTTCCGATGATAAAAATGTGTGAAAGATACTTCCGCGTGCAGCCGCTGGTGGTTGGCCCCGGTATCAAAACCGGCATACGTCTTAACTATGAGAATCCACGGGCAATAGGAGCTGACCGAATCGTAAACGTGGTTGGAGCCTACGAGCAATATGGCGGCCCGCTAATCGTGATTGACATCGGAACCGCCACCACCTTTGACGTGGTGGCGGAAAACGGCGACTTCATGGGAGGCGTGATTGCCCCTGGCATCGGAACATCGGCAGATGCTCTTTTCAATTCAACAGCAAAGCTGCCCCGCATAGAGCTGGTGCCCCCCAAGAATATCATCTGCCACAACACCGTTACTGGCATGCAGGCCGGCATAATATACGGCTATGTGGGACAAATCGATGAAATCGTGCGCCGTATCCGTGAAGAGTCGGGAATGGACATGGGTGTAATAGCCACCGGAGGACTTGCCCGTATGATCGCAAAGGAATCCAAAACTATTGATAAGGTTGATCACTTCCTGACGCTTACGGGGCTAAGAGTACTATTCGAGAGGAACCATCAGGAATGAGGCTTGGAGGATTTGAATTCGACGCCCCTGTCTTCCTTGCTCCAATGGCCGGTGTGACAGACACCGCCTACAGGATAATTGCCCACGATATGGGCTGTCCCCTTTGCTATGCGGAAATGGTGAGCGTACAGGGCATTCACTACAGGAATGAGAAAACCCTTCAAATGCTCACAACGGAACAGAGGGAACGTCCAATTGCCATACAGCTCTTCGGCCCTGAGCCTGAAATGGCCGCGGAGGCTGCTGCCTACGTTGAAGAGCTGGGAACCGCTGACGTTTTGGATTTCAATATGGGCTGCCCTGCCCCAAAAATCGTGAAAAATGGCGAAGGCTCCTCCCTCATGCTGGAGCCTGAACGGGCAGAGAAAATATTGAAGGCCATCAGAAAAGCTGTATCCCTCCCCTTCACCGTAAAAATGCGAAAGGGCTGGGACGAGGATCATGTAAACGTGGTGGAAATGGCAAAAAGGGCTGAACAGGCAGGAGTTGACGCGATTGCCGTACATGGAAGGACAAGGCAGCAATTTTACAGCGGACAGGCAGATTGGGAAATCATCGCCAAGGTAAAGCAGGCTGTGAGTATTCCTGTGATTGCCAACGGGGATGTACGCACCTGCAAAGACCTTAAAAGGATATTTGAGATAACAGGCGCTGACGGGGTAATGATTGGTCGTGGCGCTCAGGGTAATCCCTGGATTTTCCGTCAAATGACCAATTTCCTCCGTACGGGAGAACAGCTCCCTGAACCCACCCTTGAGGAACGCAGGGATGTGATTATACGCCATCTGGATCTGCTGCTCGCCCATAAGGGTGACTATATCGGCCCCAGAGAAATGCGCAAGCATGCCGTATGGTACACCAGGGGGCTTCCCCATGGCGCGGAGTTCAGGAAACTATTCAACGAAGCAGAATCCAGGGAAGATTTTGTAAAACTGACGCAAGAATTTGTGGAAAGAGGTAATGAACATGCCGGATGATAAGAAACGCTCCGTATGGAGCAGCTACACAGCAGATGACAAAAAAGCTCTTGAGGAACTCAGCGCGGGATATATCGACTTCATTTCACGCTGCAAGACAGAAAGGGAAAGCACCGCTGAATCCGTAAGGCTTGCCGAGGCAGCAGGTTACCGTAATCTAGCCGAAATCGTAAAGAAGGGAGAAAAGCTCAAGGACGGAGACAAGGTATATGCCATAAACATGAAAAAAGCCATAGCCCTTTTCAACATCGGTACAGAGCCTATTGAAGATGGCATGGCTATTCTTGGGGCGCATATCGACACCTGCCGACTGGACGTAAAGCAGAATCCCCTCTATGAAGAGGGCGGCCTCGCCTACCTTGACACCCACTATTACGGCGGCATAAAGAAATACCAATGGGTTACCATCCCCCTTGCCATGCACGGAGTCGTGGTCAAAAAAGACGGAAAGGTTATTCCTGTTAGGATTGGCGAGGAGGACAGCGATCCGGTTTTTTGTGTTACGGATCTACTGGTACATCTCTCTCAGGAACAACTGAAAAAAGCCGGCGCAAAGGTCATAGAGGGAGAAAGCCTCGACATTCTGGTTGGAAACTATCCCATGAAAAAGGACGACAAGGAATCCGTTAAGGAGGGTGTACTTTCCCTCCTGAAGCAGAAATACGATATTGAAGAAAGCGACTTTCAGTCAGCAGAGCTGGCACTTGTTCCTGCCGGCAAAGCACGTGAGCTGGGCTTCGATCGCAGCATGATCCTCGGCTACGGACAGGACGACCGCGTCTGCTCATACACCTCTCTTGTGGCAATGCTGGAAACAGGAAAGGTCAAACGCACTTCCTGCTGTCTCCTGGTCGACAAGGAAGAAATCGGCAGTGTTGGCGCGACGGGTATGCATTCACGCTTCTTTGAAAATACAGTGGCGGAGCTCATGAATGCCTGCGGCTCCTATTCTGAGCTTGGACTTCGCCGGGTCCTCGCAAATTCCTGTATGCTGTCATCGGATGTTTCATCCGCCTTCGATGCCCTCTACGCGGGTTCCTACGACAAGAAAAACGTGGCCTATCTGGGAAAGGGCATGGTGCTCAACAAGTTCACCGGCGCCCGTGGCAAATCCGGCTCAAATGACGCAAACGCCGAATACCTCGGAAAGCTCCGCGGAATCTTCGACAAGCATAACGTGAAATATCAGCTGGCGGAGCTCGGCAAGGTGGACCAAGGTGGCGGCGGAACCATTGCCTACATAATGTCAGCCTATGGTATGCAGGTCATCGACAGCGGTGTGGGAGTGCTCTCCATGCATGCCCCCTGGGAGGCGACCAGCAAAATCGACCTGTATGAGGTGAAAAAAGGCTACAGCGCCTTCCTGCAGGAAATCTGACGAATTCTGCGGTACTTACAGCCAAGAATGGAGGTATTCTTTTGTTAAGATTCTTCTATGCCACATTCCTGCTGATGATATTCATCGTCTCCCCCACCTGTTACGCGGCTCCGGGAGATCCCCCCGCCGACGACCCGAATCAGGTGGTGGGCAGTTCGCCCGTTCCCACTGAGCTTATCGCGCCCCTTGGGACCCTCCGTATCGGAGACCCCATAGAAAATGCCTTTAAGGTTCTCAAACAGCCGCTGAAAATAACTGCCAACCAGAACTATTGCTGGCGTGACAAGCTTGACATTTACGGCCCCGAAATAGTGATAAAGACGTCCTTAAAAAAGGAAATGATCAGCTTCTACGTCAGGAAATGGGCCGCGGCGTCAACCCCCGAAGGTATACGGGTAGGTTCCACCAAGGAACAGGTCATAGCCACCTACGGCAAGGGACTTGAATACCGAAAGAAGGATATACAGCTCAACTATGGCGGCGAAAAACCCGGTGCTCCCTATATACGCTTTGGTATTTCAAAGAAAACCAACAAGGTGTTATATTTTTGGATGGGAACCCAGCAGAAACCAATGGTACCCATTACCTAAATATACAAAAAGGCTTGAAGATATTCAAAAAAAGAGAATTCCGCCCGAAGCTGAATTTGCTTTGGCACGGAATTCTCTTTTTCGTGTCTGCGATAGACCATGATGGACAAACCTTCAATTTCTGAAAAGCTCATCCCAAAAGGTATAGGTCGCCATGAGTATAATCAACAGGCAAAGAAAAATATCTCCCATCCATATCACCTTATTTTGACAATCACTCCTGAATAGCCGTTTCAATAGCAATCTTGATCATATCCACAAAGGTAGTCTGACGTTCTTCCGCCGTGCATGCTTCTCCTGTGAGCAAATGGTCGCTGGTAGTAAACAGCGCCATCGCGCGAACATGGAACTGCGCCGCAATGGTATAGAGGGCCGCGGTTTCCATCTCTACTGCCAGTATTCCATAACGGGTAAGCTTTTCATTATCTATTTCCTCATCGTAGAAGCGATCTACGGAAATGACATTGCCAACCTTCACGGGAATATTCATTTTCTTGGCATTTTCCACCGCTTGTGAAAGCAGCCCAAAATCCGCTATGGGAGCAAAGTTGATGGAACCGCCGAATATATTCCGGATAATTGAGGAATCCGTTGAAGCAGCCTGAGCTATGACCACATCCTTCAGCTTGACGTCCTTGTGCATCCCGCCGCAGGTTCCCACGCGTATGAGTTTATTTACCCCAAACACCTTAATCAATTCATGCACATATATGGAAATCGAGGGAATCCCCATACCCGTGCCCTGAACGGAAACGGGTACTCCCTTGTAGGTTCCGGTAAAGCCCAGCATATTGCGTATGTTGGTATACTGATGAACATTTTCCATGAAATTTTCCGCTATGAATTTAGCCCTCAAGGGATCTCCCGGCAGCAGGATGCGCTCTGCGATCTTACTTTTCTCAGCGGCAATATGCGGTGTTCCCATAAAAATCTCTCCTTTGCTATTAAGTGCGGATTCATTACTCACAAGTTTCCTTGAAAGAACGTCTCTTGGCGCACCATTCCCCTATAAGCTCCATAAGTTCCCCCGTATTGACCTCGCAGAAGGGTTCCTCATCTGCCTCATCGTCAAGCATATCATAGACACGGGTATTATCAGGGCCGATTTCCAAGCGGCAGATATTGCCCGACAGTTCCTCCAGTTTGCTCTTTCCCGTAAGAACTTTGTCGAAATGCTCCCTTATCCAATCCTCGAAGTTCCCGACCTCTGAGTATAGAAATGAGCCCAGGATATCGCCGTTCTTCATATCCACCGATACGGCCAAATCCTTTTCTCCGTTAGACTTCTCGAAAACTATGTATTCCCGTTTTATCATCGCTATCCCCTCGGAAATGCCGAGATTATCTTCCCCTCCTTGCCTATGTACATTTCAATCTCCAAGCCCTTTGACGAATTGCCCACATAAGAGTTCTTACTCCCCGGCACGAATACCTTACTGTCAAAGGCTTCATTTATCGCGTCCACGACCTCCTGGGGGGTCATATCATCGGGAAAGAATGTGGAATATCCCTTGTTGCCCTTCTTCATATTTCCCTGGAGCTTTACCTTGGCCCTGTATACTCCCTGCTTACCTATGAATTCCTTAGTATCCAGCAGGATTTCCCTATCAGGATTGTCGATTTTTGCATAGTGGCACCCACTTGCCGCGCCATTCTTCACATCCCCTATGAAGATGTGATTTATAGCCGATTTGGTAAAGTTTTCCGTATGCTTTAGGGATTTAATCACGGTGGGAGCATGAGGTCTGTATGGCTCCCAAAACTTCACAGCGGCCTTCAGTGAGGCGTTCTTTTCTGCCCTCTTCTTCAGATGATCATATGCCTCAGTAAAGTTCCCCGCGGTTGAAACCCCTTGGGGATCCTTTACATCCTTATAGTTCTCAAGAAACTGCTCAGTGGCAGATGCCGCCAGCTCAACGCTTTGGCTGCTTGCGGCAGCAGGCGCTTCAGTCTTTTCCCCTGAGGCACAGCCTGCGAAGGTCGCGGAAAGGAACGCCAAAACCGCGAAAAATCCCACGATTCCGGTCAAAAATCTATGTACCATTAAATCACCCCCCTTCAGCACAACATGCGGCTATACTAATTATCCCACTATCATCCAAAACAATTTCAAGAATAGTTTCAACCCATAATAACATTTTAATTAGACATACCGGAAAATTCAAGCAGGAATACGGGCTTCAATGTAGAAAGAGTAAAGAGTGTTTGTCTAGAATCCTTAGATTGGAGGAATGAATCATGGGTTTAATTAAAGCAGCATCAGGAGCAATAGGTGGTGTTCTTGCCGATCAATGGAAGGAATTTTTCTACTGCGACAGTCTGTCTCAGGATATTTTGGTTGCCAAGGGCCAAAAGAGAACCAGCGCCCGCAGTTCCAATACAAGCGGTGAGGATAATATAATATCCAACGGTTCCACTGTTGCCGTAAATCAGGGGCAGTGCATGATCATCGTGGAACAAGGCAAGGTCGTTGACATGTGCGCCGAGCCCGGCGAATATACATATGACAAGTCCTCTGAGCCGTCCATTTTCACAGGTGATTTGGAGGAAACCGTCAAACAGGTGTTCCAGAGAATAGGACATCGCTTCACATACGGCGGAGACACAGGCAAGGATCAGAGAATCTACTTCTTCAACACCAAGGAAATAGTGGGAAATAAATATGGTACCCCAAGCGCGGTCCCCTTCAGGGTCGTGGACCGAAATGTAGGATTGGATGTGGATATCTCAATCCGCTGCTTTGGTGAATACAGCTACAGAATCAAGAACCCCCTTCTCTTCTATACGAATGTCTGCGGAAATGTTTCGGACGTGTATGGGCGCAGCGAAATTGACGGCCAGCTAAAAACCGAGCTTATGACCGCGCTGCAGCCCGCCTTCGCGAAAATTTCCGAGATGGGCATACGTTACAGTGCCCTTCCGGGACACACCACTGAAATCGCAAATGCCCTCAATGAAGTGCTCAGCAAGAAATGGTCCGAGCTGCGCGGAATCGAAATCGTATCCTTCGGCGTGAACAGTGTCAAGGCCAGCGAAGAAGACGAGCAGATGATCAAGGAGCTCCAGAGAAACGGAGCATTTCGCAATCCTACCATGGCCGCGGCTCATCTAGTCGGAGCACAGGCAGACGCCATGCGGACCGCGGCGGCCAACGAAGGTGGTGGTATGGGCGCGGCTATGGGCTTTATGGGCATGAATATGGCAGGAAATGCCGGCGGAATGAATGCCCAGAACCTCTTTGCCATGGGGCAGCAGCAACAGCAACAGAATCCCGCGCCCCAGCAGTCGGCAGCTTCGGGCTGGACCTGCGGATGCGGCCATCAGGGCAACACCGGAAAGTTCTGTGCCAACTGCGGCAAACCGCAGCCACAGCCACAGGCCGGCGGTACCTGGACCTGCAGTTGCGGAAAATCCGGCAATACCGGAAAATTCTGCGCCGACTGCGGCAAGCCAAAACCGGCCGACGGCTGGATATGCTCCTCCTGCGGCACCAAAAACCAGGGCAAGTTCTGTCAGCAGTGCGGCAGCAAGAAGCCTGAGGGGGCCGCTTTGTATAAATGCGATAAATGTGGCTGGAAGCCTGAGGATCCCGCGCATCCGCCAAAATTCTGTCCCCAGTGCGGAGATCCCTTTGATGACAATGACAGGGTGTGATGTGAATAATGGCAGATACAAGTGTAAGCTATAAATGTCCAAACTGCAGCGCTCCCCTCCCGTTTCAGCCCGGAGCCGATAAAGCTGTATGCGAATACTGCGGCACAGAGTTCGAAGTCTCCGTTCTTGAAGAACTCTATCGTCAGGAAGAGGAACGCGCCGCGCAAGCGGCCGCTGAACAGGAAGCAAAGTGGGATACCGAAGCGGTAGGCGGAGAGTGGACAGAAGAAGAAGCGGCCATGCTCCGTGTATTCACCTGTTCCTCCTGTGGAGCGGAATTGGTGTGCGACGAAAATACAATGGCAACAGAGTGCTGCTATTGCGGCAACCCAACCCTGCTGCCCAACCGTTTCGACGGCATGCTGAAGCCGGACTATATCATCCCCTTCAAAAAGACGAAACAGGAGGCTGTTGCCGCCCTTAAGGAATTTTACAAGGGCAAGCTGCTGCTCCCCAGCGCTTTCACCGCGGGAAACAGGGTTGAGGCGATACAGCCCATGTACGTGCCCTTCTGGCTCTTTGACTCAGACGTTGAGGCTCACGCTACCTTCCGCGCCTCCAAAGACCACCGTTACGAAACCTCCGATGAGATTATCACGGAAACCAAAGTCTACGAATGTATCCGCGGCGGAACCATGGATTTTGAGTTGATTCCGGTGGATGGCAGCGAAAAAATGCAGGATGATTACATGGACAGCATCGAGCCCTTCGACTATGATGAACTTGTCCCCTTCCAGGCCACATATCTTGCGGGCAATCTGGCTGACAAGTACGATGTTACCGCGGAGGACTCCGCTGAACGTGCCGACAGTCGTGTCAGAAATTCCGCGATTGGTGTATTAGATGCCAGCGTAAGAGACTATGACCGCCGCGAATTGCAGGACAGCGCGGTAATCAAGCGTGAGGGACATGTCCAATACGCGATGCTGCCCGTCTGGATCCTGACCACACGCTATGAGGGAAAGCCCTTTACATTCATGATGAATGGGCAGACAGGCAAGGTGGTTGGAAGCCTGCCAATAGACAAGATGAAATCCTACCTCTACCCCACTATTTTCACTGCAATTCTGGTTCCCTTGATATTCATTTTAATCCAAGCCCTTATGTAATGGGAGGCGAAGCTCTTGGAAGTATTGATCATCGGTATCGTCGTTACTGTCTTGATATGGATAGGATGCCGTTCCATACTTATCGGACAGATGAGCAATGTCCATTCCGCGTCGAGCGCGGACGATTATCTTATAAGAGACAGTGTAGACATTACTGAACAAACGGATACATACCTTTACACCGACGTATCCCGTCGGCCAAAGCCTAAAAAATAATAGTTCCCGCAACCACGAAAAAGGAGGATGTTAAATTGGGGAAAGCTTTAATCATTGGATGCGGCGGAGTCGCGAGCGTTGCCATCCACAAATGCTGCCAAAACAGCGACGTCTTTGAGGAAATATGCATCGCCAGCCGCACTAAGAGCAAATGCGATGCTCTAAAGGCGAAGCTCGACGGCGGAAAGACCAAGATTTCCACAGCTCAGGTAGACGCTGATAATGTGGATGAGCTGACAGCCCTCATAGAAAAGGTAAAGCCTGATGTGGTGCTGAATCTTGCGCTGCCCTATCAGGATCTCACCATAATGGATGCCTGCCTCGCCACCAAAACACATTACATAGATACGGCAAACTACGAGCCTACTGATACTGCCAAGTTCGAATACAAATGGCAGTGGGCATATCGCGAGCGCTTTGAAAAGGCCGGCATAACCGCCCTGCTCGGCTCAGGCTTCGATCCCGGCGTAACCGGCGTGTTCAGCGCCTATGCCTTGAAGCATCACTTTGATGAGATTAACTATATTGACATCCTGGATTGCAACGCTGGCGATCATGGCTACCCCTTTGCCACAAATTTCAACCCTGAAATCAACATCAGGGAAGTCAGCGCCAAGGGCAGCTATTGGGAAGACGGACATTGGGTAGAAACCGAGCCAATGGAAATCAAGCGTGTATATAACTTCCCGGAAATCGGTCCCAAGGACATGTATCTCCTCCATCACGAGGAACTGGAATCCCTTGCCCTTAACATGCCGGGAATCCGCCGCATACGCTTCTTCATGACCTTTGGCCAAAGCTATCTCACCCATCTGAAGTGCCTTGAAAATGTTGGCATGACCTCCATTGAGCCAATCGACTTCGAAGGCAAGAAAATCGTGCCCCTCCAATTCCTGAAGGCGGTGCTTCCGGACCCTGCCAGCCTTGGTCCACGCACAAAGGGCAAGACCAATATCGGCTGCATTTTCCGCGGCAAGAAGGACGGCAATGAAAAGCTCTACTACGTCTACAATGTCTGCGACCATCAGGAATGCTACAAGGAGGTGGGCTCCCAGGCCATTTCCTATACAACGGGTGTTCCTGCCATGATTGGAGCAATGCTTGTAATGAACGGAACCTGGCAGAAGCCCGGTGTGCATAATATCGAAGAATTCGATCCCGATCCCTTCATGGATGCCCTGAATCGCTGGGGACTCCCCTGGAAGGAGAGCTTCAACCCCGAATTGGTCGAGTAATATTCATCAAAAAAGGAAGTGTGGCTTCAGTTCCGCCGGCTTCCTTTTTTGATTTCATTTGTATAGGCAATGTCGATAACCTAATATCGTTGCCTTGACCACCCCGCCCTACAGGCACCCCTCCACGGGAGGGGAATACCGTAAAATTCCCCTCCTATGGAGGGGCGGCCCCGAAGGGGACGGGGTGGTTTAGCTTAATTTGCATAGGAGTCTTTTGTATGGAAAAATGGAATCCGATTTGGATGGAGGTTCCCACCCCATCCTACGTCATATCCGAACCCCTGCTGAAACACAATCTGGAGCTTCTGGCTTCCCTCCAAAATGAGACCGGAGCAAAGATTCTTCTGGCCCAGAAGTGCTTTTCCATGTATTCCCTCTATCCCCTGATAGGCAAATATCTTTCGGGAACAACAGCCAGTGGGCTCTTTGAAGCACGTCTCGGCAAAGAGGAAATGGGTAAGGAAAACCACGTTTTTTCTCCTGCCTATAAACGCGAGGATATGGAGGAAATATCCGAGCTATGTGACCATGTAATCTTCAATTCCCTCCGTCAGCTGGAGGACTATGGTCCCATAGTCCGCGGAAAGGGCCATTCCTGTGGACTTCGAATAAACCCTGAGCATTCCACGCAGGAGCATGCTATCTACGATCCATGCAGCCAAGGCTCCCGCATGGGAGTGACCATCGGCAGTTTCAAAAGAATAATCGAGGAAAAACCCGAACTGCTGGAGCTTTTGGAGGGGCTACACATGCACACCCTTTGTGAGCAGGGAGCAGAGCCTCTGGCCGAAACCATTGAGGTGATGGAGGAAAACTTTGCCCCATGGCTGCATGAAATGAAATGGCTCAATCTTGGAGGGGGGCACCACATCACAAAGGAGGGCTATAACCTTCCCTTACTGAAGAAATGTATTCGTCACCTTCAGGAAAAGTATAAGGTAGAGATATATCTTGAGCCCGGGGAAGCCGTGGCCTTGAACGCCGGCCATCTCGTATCGGAGATATTGGAAATTCAGGAGGCTGAACCGGGGCAGTCCATAAGGAATGTCATTCTGGATACAAGCGCCGCGTGCCACATGCCCGACGTGATTGAGATGCCCTATCGTCCTCCGGTTTTGGGTTCAGGAGAAGCAGGCGAAAAAAAATATTCCTACCGATTCGGCGGCCCCACCTGTCTTGCAGGAGATATCATAGGAGAATACTCCTTTGATGAACCGCTAAAAGAAAATACCCGTATTGTCTTTTGCGACATGGCCATATATACTATGGTGAAGAACAATACTTTTAACGGCATGCCCCTCCCCCGCATTATCGCTGTAGACGATGCGAACAGGTGGAGGGTAGTCCGTTCCTTTGGTTATGAGGATTTCAAGAACAGGCTATGACATGTATCAGCGGGAGGTAATTTAGTGGAAAGATTTCAGGGACTGAATCCAATGCAGAGGGAAGCCGTAGAGCACATGGAGGGCCCACTCCTGATTATGGCCGGGGCCGGCTCAGGCAAGACAAGGGTTCTGACCTGCCGTATAGCAAATCTGCTGGCTCATGGGGTTCGCCCCTGGCAGATTCTGGCAATTACATTCACGAACAAAGCGGCGGCAGAAATGCGGGACAGGGTTGACCGCATGATTGGTGAAGGCGCGAAGGATGTCTGGCTCAGCACCTTTCATTCCTTTTGCGCCAAAGTGCTCCGCAGGGAAATAGAATCCACGGGACTTTACAAACAGAATTTCGTTATTTATGACGCGACCGATACCAAGACTCTCATAAAGCGCTGCCTCAAGGAACTGAATCTCGATGAAAAGCAATTTGCTCCGGCATCTGTGCAGGCTGCCATATCAAACGCCAAGAATCAGCTCATGGGGCCGAGCGCCTATGAAAAGGCTTCCGCCACCTTCTTTGAAAAAAAGGTGGCGGAAATCTACAAGCTTTACTCCAAAAAGCTAAAAGACAACAATGCTATGGATTTCGATGACCTCCTTATGGTGACAGTGCGTATTTTTGAGGATTACGAAGAGATTCTCATGAAATACCAGAACCGTTTCCACTATATTCTGGTGGATGAATACCAGGACACCAATGGGGCCCAGTACCGTATCACCAAACTCCTGGCGGAGCAGCGCCGCAATCTATGCGTAGTCGGAGACGCTGACCAGTCCATATACGGCTGGCGCGGAGCCGACATGCGCAATATCATGGACTTTGAAAAGGATTACCCCGATGCCCGGGTAATAAAGCTGGAGCAGAACTATCGCTCAACCAAGCACATACTGGCCGCGGCCAATGAGGTAATCGTCCATAATATGAACCGCAAGCCCAAAAAGCTGTGGACTGAAAATCCCCAAGGGGAAAAAATTTCCCTTTATCAGGCCTCTGACGAAAGGGACGAAGCCTATTTCGTCGCTTCCACGATTCAGAAGCAAAAGACCCTCTTCAATGCTTCCTATGGAGATATGGCAGTGCTCTACCGCACAAATGCCCAATCCCGCATAATTGAAGAAGGACTCATGAAGGCGGGAATCCCCTACACTATGGTGGGAGGACTGAAGTTCTATGACCGCAAGGAGGTCAAGGACATACTGGCATATCTGAGGGTAATATTCAATCCCTTTGACACGGTGAGCCTGCTGCGCATAATCAATGTTCCCAAAAGGGGGCTTGGAACTACCAGTCTGGGCAGGCTGAACGAATATGCGGCAGCCAACGATTTGTCCCTTTTCGACGTTATCTCCAATCCTGATATGCTGGATGAGATACAGGGGATCACCGGACGTGTAAAAAAGCCTCTCGAGGACTTCTCTTCTATGATTTTTGAATTCATAGGACAGCTTGGTACTATGCCCCTGGATGAGCTTCTGACTAAACTTATGGAGGACTCCGGGTATATAAAGGAGCTTGAAGCCGAAAAGAACCCCGAAAACGAAAGCCGCCTTGAGAATCTAAAGGAATTTGTGGGTGTTGCCAAGGATTTCATGAAAAACGAAGAAGAACCCACTCTTGAAAACTTCCTGAGCCAGGTTTCTCTGGTTTCTGATTTGGACAATTCGGAACTGGAAGATGACCGTGTGACACTGATGACTCTCCATGCGGCAAAGGGGCTTGAGTTCCCCACGGTCTTTCTGGTAGGAATGGAAGAAGGGATATTCCCCCACTCCCGCACTCTTATGGAGCCAGAGGAACTCGAAGAGGAACGGCGGGCCTGCTATGTAGGCATAACAAGGGCACAAAGGAAGCTGTTCCTAACATATGCGGGAATGCGGAGTCTGTATGGTCATACCAGCATGAATCCCCCATCAAGATTTCTGGAAGAAATCAATGAAGAGCATTTGGAGGAGCTCGAAAGCAACCGCAGGAAAAACAGTTTCCAATCTGAAATGAGCAGCTATGGCTATTCCTCAGGTTCATATGGCAATACAGGCTGGTCGCAGAACAGAACAAAGTCAAGCTTCCAAACATCCCAGACACGCCAGACACCAAATGCGGCTCCGGCGAAAAAAACAGCGGCTCCCAAGGGTCCGTCCATTAAACCAAATACAAGCGTTATCTGGAAAGCCGGTGACAAAGCCCGTCATGGAAAATGGGGCATTGGAACAGTAGTTTCAGTCCGCGGAACCGGAGAGGAAACAGAGCTTAAGATTGCCTTCCCCGATATCGGCATCAAGGGCTTGATGCAAAAATATGCTCCAATAGAAAAGGTGTAATAAAAAAGGCGGGGCCTATGTGACAGTCACAGGCTCCGCCAAAAACTTATAGATTTGCTTTTATTTTTGCAATCATCTCATTATATTCATCTTCGGAGAGGTATTTTTTATCCGGATTCATTTGAAATACCCCGCCCCATTCAAATTCATCTTTGTACTTGGGCACAAGGTGGACGTGGCAGTGTCCTGACGTATCCCCGTAGGAACCATAGTTTACTTTATCCGGTTTAAAGGCCTTGTGGAGAGCAAGTGCCACGCGACGCACATCGGCATAAAAAGCATTCATCTCGTCCACAGTAAGATCCACAATCTCGCTTTTGTGATCCTTGTAGGCCACGATGACGCGACCGGGATGGCTCTGCTCTTTGAACAAAACCAACACACTGGATGGAAGATCACAGATGTAAATACCAAACGAGTCCAAAAGTTCATTCTTCATGCAATACCCACAGTTATTGTCCTTCATGAATGTTCCTCCCTTTTTCACACATTCCCATATTCTAAGATTACTGTGTTAATTCGCCATCAAGCTGATAATTCCTGCAAAAAGCGAGCCATCACTGACTCGCTTTTACTCAATATTTCACATTTGACTTACATGATGTCTATAGCCCTTGACTCGGACAGCCTGTAAATTTAGCTAATTGAACCGTTACGACGATATTGAAAGTTTCCCTGATATTGCGGTATACAACTGCCTTCCAACGTAAATCTTGTACCTTTTCCCAATGTGCTTTCACATTTTATGACGATTCCATGCCTCTGGGCAATTTCTCCCGCAATCGCAAGCCCAAGTCCTGTCCCGCCGGAGTTGCCTTCATTGTCTGTTTTGAAACGCTCAAAAATATGAGGTATATCCTCGGGAGCAATCCCGCGCCCCTTGTCCTCCACTGAAACCTGCCATGTCTCGTCCTCCAGCTTTCCGTTGACCGTGACCGTGCTTCCCTCCGTAGAGAACTTTACTCCGTTATCCAGCAAAATAAGAAGCAGCTGCCTCAGTCTTCCATAATCTCCCATGAAGGGAATACTCTCAGGCATGGACTCTCTTACCTCCACACCTTTTTTCTCCCCCAGCGAAGTCCCCGAACGCACAGCATCCCTGAAGGGTTCTGTCAAATCAAGCTCCTGCATCTCTATTTCAAAACCTGGATTCTGTAAGCGTGTAAGCTCCAGCAAATCTCCCACAAGCCTTTCCAGCATCAAAAGATTCTCACTTATCCTGCCTCTATACGAAGCGGCTTTGGCCTCGTCATTCACAAGCCCGGATTCCAAAAGCTCCCAAGTCCCTCTCATAACCGTCAAAGGCGTACGCAGCTCGTGGGAAACCGC
>DOYB01000004.1 GCA_003518745.1 Selenomonas sp.
ACAAGGTCCACGATTTCCTGCTGCAACGTGCCAATGCACTTCATGCCGGAGTTTGCCTTCAATATGCGGACATCCGTATCCTTTTCCAGGATGTATTCTGCCATCTGCAGCATCATATCATCGTCATCAACTATCAATACGGTTTGCTTTTTTACATCTGCGCCCATACAATCCACCTTCCATGCTTCGACGACCACTCAATATACATTGATTATAACCTAAATATATTGCAAAAGCTAGTACCATAACGCGGTTTAGAGAAAAACCTGCCATAACATCATTCAAATAAAATGAAGGAAAAAAACCGTTGACTTTTCTCATGCATTTTATTAGAATATTTTAGTATGATGTTGCAGGCGGATATCCATAGCCCCGGAGCTGTCAGCAGCGTTGCACGTATTATTCATTGAAATAACAGGGGAGGGATATCGCATGAAGACGACGTTTATGGCTAAAGAGTCCGAAGTCGAGCGCAAATGGTATGTTGTAGACGCCGAAGGCCAGACGGTAGGCAGACTTGCTGCTGAGGTCGCGAAGGTTCTTCGCGGTAAAAATAAACCTATCTTCACACCGCATGTAGATACAGGAGATTATGTCATTGTCATCAATGCGGAGAAGGCAGTATTTACGGGAAAGAAACTCACGGATAAGATTTATTTCCGTCATTCCGGATATCAGGGTGGTACCACCTTCACTTCGGCAGGTCAGATGATGCAGAGGTTCCCGGCACGTGTTATCGAGCATGCCGTCAAGGGAATGCTGCCGAAGAACAGCCTTGGAGCTAAGCAGTTCCGCAAGCTCAGTGTTTACGTTGGCGGGGAGCATCCCCATGCCGCGCAGAAGCCTGAGAAGCTTGAGTTGAACATCCGCTGATAATCTGGAAGGAGGAACATATAAATGGCACAAGTAAGCTATTACGGCACTGGCCGCAGAAAGACCTCCGTTGCCCGTGTGCGTCTCGTTCCGGGTGAAGGCAAGGTCACGATTAACGGCCGTGACATGGAAGAATATTTCGGTCTCAAGACCCTCGAGCTTATCGTTCGTCAGCCGCTGGTTCTGACGGAGAACAATGATAAGTTCGATGTTATCGCAAACGTCGCAGGCGGCGGCACCACCGGTCAGGCAGGTGCAATTCGCCACGGCATCACCCGTGCTCTCATGGAGCTTGATGCTGAGCTGCGTCCGGCTCTCAAGAAGGCCGGCTTCGTAACCCGCGATCCCAGGGAAAAAGAGCGCCGCAAGTACGGTCTCAAGAAAGCCCGCAAGGCCAGCCAGTTCTCGAAGCGTTAATTCCGAAGCTCGAAGCTGTCGATTTTTCGACAGCTTTTTTCTTTTGTCATTTTGTCAGAAACTTTCATCTTGACTTATTATCAATCACACAGAACCCCCATGCCACGAGCATTCCCTGATTGACGCAGAAGCTCCAAGACTTCACTGTGGATGATGATCTCCTTCGCAAAATCCCAAAGATAGTCCTCAAAAATCATATGCTTCTCACACAGCCGCCAAAGCCTGTCAAGATTCTCCTGCCTGTCAATATCATATTCTATGCGGTGGAGAATCCAAGATAGTTCTCGTCTTATCTCCGGCGTATATAAGCTTTTGAGATTTGCCACAGCGGCTGTGGAACGCGCCGCCATTACCATCCATATCTCTGTTCCGAGATCATTGCTGAAATCAGCGAAGCCCATAGCCTCCCACTCCGCTGGACCCTCCCCTTCCTCCTGCCGTAAGGGCGCAAAGGAAATCTCCTTGAATATGGCATCGTTCAGCAGACGCACCACCTCAGGCTTAGCATAGAGCCTTTCCTCCCTCTCATGGAAGAAGCCTTCCCGTAAATCCTGCAATATACGCCAATAACGAATATTTCTGAACTGGGTTACCATAAATCCTGTGTCCTTCAGGAGCTTCCCAAGGACTGCCAAGGTTTCATAGGGTGTAAATGCTGCGGTAAGACAGGGTTCTGCCAAAATCATATCGAAGCTGCCATCGGAAAAAGGCAAGTCATCCCGTCTAAAGTCAAGAAAATACCATTCAATTCCGAGATTAGCGCACTCATCTGACTCAGCAGCCGGCTCAAAGGCAGTAACAACAGAAATCTGCGCGGAAGGAAGCAGCGCCCTCAATTCCTTCAGATAGAATAGACTCTCTATGACCAACACCCTAATGGGCTGTGGATTTTGCGAAATGAACCCCAAGAGCCCTTCTCGGTTTACCAACGTATCACTCATCATTCCTTCGCTCCCGGATAACAGCAAAATTTTCCTCAAGCTCCCTCATCCATGTCTCTGCCCCCATCAAAGGAGACTGCTCCAGCTGTCTGCGGAGATTTTTACGAAGCAGCCGCCTTCGCGGTACATCCTCCATCAGGGCTACTGCGTTTGCCACATATTCATCACGATTATCCGCCACAAATTCTGAAAGACCCGCCGCCTCCAGAATACTCATCCCAAACCGTGAACCGTGACGTGTTCCGGCAAGGGTTATAACAGGCACTCCCATGTATAATGCGGTACAGGTCATGGCTCCGCCGGGATATGGCCAAGGGTCCAGCATTACGTCAACATCAGCTATGGACCTCAGGTACTCGTTTTCTCCCTTCCTGACATCCACGCGATTCATGGGAAACCCGGCCTCCACGACTCTATTCTCCATGCTTTTTTTTCGCGAATCCATTCCAGTGGTATCCTGAAGCACAAGCCTTGCCTCCGGAAACCCAATTAGAATCTCCCGGAAGGTTTCAAGAACCTCACCGTTGAGCTTCATGAAATTGTTGAAACAGCCAAATACAAAAGTCTCTCCATTCAATCGTTCAGCGGAGGGAGTACTCCTCATAGCTTCGTCGGGCACAAAAGCAAAGGCCGAACTCAGCCTGAGCAGTTTTTCTGAAAACTGTGCTTCCATCCCTCTTGGCACCAAGATTTCATCCGTCAGGAAATAATCCATAGACGGAAGGCCTGTGGTATCAAAATAACCGATTCCCGAAATCTGTACAGGCGCAGGGCGATAACTCATTACCTGAAGAGTAGTTCCCCCAGCGCTATGTCCTCCCAAATCAAAAAGTATATCGAGCTCATCCTGCTGAATCAGGATTGCCCCTTCCTCCAGCGAGAGTTCTTCAATACACCGATATACCTTTACTCCATCCTTCACATGCTTGGTAAAAGCGTCCTCCCTAATGGACATGCTATAGCAGTAGACCTCGAAGCGGCTCCTGTCATATCCGGTCAGCATTACATCATAGAACCTGGCCGCGGACCTTTCCAAAAAATCGGGGGCTATATAACCTATCCTCATTTTTTCGTGACGCTCATGCTCAAGGGGCGGCAGCGGCTCAACATCCCTGTAAAGACTTCCATAGATGAAATGCTGCCCTCTCAGCCAATCGTTGGAAAGCCCCGGCAAATAGTGGAGGGCAAAGAGATAATTTGAGAAATGCTCCCTTTGGCTCCTTAGATAGATATCACTTTGAGCCGCCTGCAGATATGCCTGCACCGAGCCTTCTCCATCCGCCATATCGTGAAAGCAGGCTCCTATCATTTCATGGAGCCTCCATCCATCGCGGCTTAGAGATTCCTCCGAGGCGCTTTCCAGTAATTCCTTCAGCACCACAAAGGCCTCCTCCGGCCTACCGGCCTCAAGAATGGCTCTTGCCTTCTCCACTTCCTCCATATCATATACATCGCTCATGATTGACCTCTATCCTTCAGCCGAAATAACGCGATTTCCGGTGGGCAGCCAAATCTGTAAGGAAACCAGCTTCCATTCCCCACATGGACATAACCCAGACAGTCACCCTTCCTTACCATGCCCCGAGTGTATTTGAAGATGGGAAATATCGGAATCCCGAAAATCCCCACCTGACCGCCATGAGTATGCCCCGTAAGCGTCAGCGGCACACCGTATTCTGCGGCATTGTCGATATATTCCGGATGATGTGCAAGCAGAATACATACCGCATTTTCCGGAACTCCTTCCATTGCCTGATCCATGAAAGACTTCTTTTTTGCCTGAAAGGCCTCTCCCATTACCCCCATGGGATAATCCACCCCCGCGAACACAAGTGGACGTTCTTTATCAAGAACAGTTTCCGAGCGGTTCACAAGCACATGTATGCGTGTGTCTTTTAGACACCGTTCCACCAAATCAATGCCGCGATGATGCTCATGGTTGCCGTGACAGTACCAGATTCCTTTCGGAAAGGCATCCGCGAAGCTGTCCACTATGCGCACGGCCTCCGGCGTCATCTGAGCGTTATCAAATATATCTCCCGTGATGGCCAGCACATCGGGCTTCAGCTCCGCGATTTGTGCCAGCAAGTCCCGAAGCCGTTCCAGTGAAAAGAACATTCCAAGGTGAACATCACTGATTTGAGCTATGGAAAAGCCTTGAAAGGCTGCGGGAAGATTCTTCACCGGAATATCGTAGCTATTCACTACCGTTTCGTTTCTCTCCCATACTCCCCCATAAGTTCCCGCCGCAAAGGATATTAATGGATAAATCATGGCATGGCCAAGAATCAAGCGGCGTCTCTCATAGTCCACAGGTGTTTTGGTGCTGAGCAGCCGACGTATGCGCCGAAAGCCCAAAGCCCCAAGTACCAGAACACAGAAGAAGAACTGGGTCATCAGGATGATTGAGAAGAATGCGATTGCAGTCCCGCCCCATGATACATCCCGTAAAAATTTCGGGCCGATAAGAACTCCCGCAAGCATCAGCCCATCTAAAACAAGGAGCAGCGTACGTACGCGTTTCCGCCCGCTGCTCTCCCATACAAAGCCTGTCAGCCAGTAGGAAATTCCAAAAAGTATAGTCATCAGGACTGCCAGAATGACAAGAAACATTACCATCTAATCCTACCTCAATCCGATCTGCTGATTGCAATTACGGAAGGTCCCGCAACATTCGTTATGCGGTATTCCTCCATGGGTCTCACACTGGAGCCATACTGCTCCTTCAGCCTCATATAGGCCATTTCCGCCGATGTGGCCATGATGGCAGCCCACTCAATATCTCCCTTGCGGCCGGGAGTTTTCGCCTGAAAATCAAACATATTAAAATATCTTGGCAATCTCATCGCCTCCGTTCAAGTGCTACTATCCCATTTAATATTTCTACAACAAAGACTAAAGTCCTGCCTATCCCGGCTTTTGCAAAAAAATGCCAATGTCGTGAAGGATTTTTCTAACTCACGTCGAATTCGAACAACGTACAGGTTCACTAATTGTAGGAGAGGAGATATCTATGCATACTATCAAGAATTTTCTTTTTCGAAGCCTGCTTACCCTGTGCCTTATACTGACGTGTACCTCGGCAAATGCCGGTGCCGCGGAAATGGACGGAATGTCCACCTTCAGAGAGGCATATTTCGCCAATCCCCCACAAAGCCACCAATTCGAAACCACCGCCACCTTTTTTGGCCCCACTTTCCACCTTGATGCCAAAATGTGCGGAGAATGGAACAGCAATGGAACCTTATGGTGCGGCGGTGAGATTGATTTTGATGACACAGACTTGAAAACCGGTCACACCAGTAAAAAGAACATTCCTGTTTACATGGAATATTCAGGAGACAGCCTTTACTTCTACGGTAAGGATAAAAACGTATGGCAGCGTGAGCAAATCATGGGGATTCCGATGTGGATTGCCTATTTGATAAAGAGCCGCGACATGGCCGTGTTGGAAGAAAATGCCTCTGCGGTACAATCCGTAAGACTCAACAAGGACGACGGCACCCAGCAGCAAATGCAGATTGTCCTGAATGGCCCGAGACTGGCAGAGCTGACCCGCAGCCATGGTATGAAAGGTTCCGATATGGATCGGCAGTTCGCGGAGTATCTGGCTCAGGCTATGGAACAAACAAGTATTGAAGTAGCATGGGTGGTTGACAAGAACACCAAGCAGACTATAACCCTGAGCGCAAATCTCACTGAGCTTATGAGAAATTATGCCAAGTCCATACTTCAGGCAAGCTATGAGTCAAAGTTGACCCTAAGCACGGATGATCAGGACTTCTATAAGACCATAGGGTATTACTGCAACCTCAATTTCTATTGCAACAGAACCAACTCACAGCCAAAGATAAAGGGAGCATACGATATTGGACGTATGGCCAAAAACTCCTCCACTGACGGCAACACCCTTGATACCCTTAGGAATGAAGCCGTTAATGCTACTGTCCGTTAAAAATCAGGCGGTATCAACGCAGAGCCTTGAAGGTTAATAGCTTATATTTTCGGGCAAGCAGGTACATTCCTGTTTTCGACAGTTAAAGGACGACCAAGAGCCGGAACCACCATATTTTATATGGGAGTCCGGCTCTTAGTTTGTATTTGAAATGTTGCATGGGGAATATACCCCAAAAGGCGACTCTCTCTATTTTTTGTCAACCATTTTACGATAAGCGTTGACAAAAGAGTGCCAGAGTCGTATCTTGTTTATCGAAAGAAAAACAAAAAGCTTACTGTTTTCACTCAAGCTTGACACTCCCCAGCCCTAAAGGGCGGGGATTCTTGAGAAGTATAAAACATTGGTAAACAATCTCATTTTGGTGAAATTCGCCTGCAGTGACTACAAATAAGAAGAAACGCATCTTTACCTCATAGAAAAACAAGAAAGGATTTACCGCTATGAATACTTCCATATCCTCACTTACACAAGAAATCATTGACGGCTATCGCATTTGTCGGCAAGATGATCTCAGCATATTCCTCGACGCTCCCCTAGAAACATTGCAGGAGGGAGCTCATCGTCTGCAGGAGCATTTCTGTGGGAAGCATATTGACCTCTGTACCATCATTAACGGTCGAAGCGGACGTTGCAGTGAAAATTGCAAATACTGCGCGCAAGCCGCCTGCCACCATACGGGCATCGACGAGTACAGCTTCCTGTCCAAGGAAGAAATCATTGCCAACGCCAAGGCAAATCAAGATGCCGGTGTCAATCGTTTTTCAATCGTGACCTCCGGACGCGCATTGGCAGGCAAGGAATTCGAGGCGGCCCTGGACACTTACCGCGACATGAAACATACTCTCACCATCGACCTCTGCGCTTCCCACGGAATCCTGAACAGGGAACAATTCCGAAGGCTTCGTGATGCCGGTGTCACCAGCTACCATCACAACATCGAAACGTCGCGACGCTTCTTTCCCGAAATCTGCACTTCCCATACCTATGACGATCGCATCAAAACTATCCGCATTGCCCAAGAGGAGGGCCTGAACGTATGTTCCGGCGGTATCATCGGAATGGGTGAGACCTGGGAAGACCGCCTCGACATGGCAATCAGCCTCGCGGAACTGAACATACAGTCCATACCCATCAATGCGCTGATGCCTATCCCCGGTACTGCCTTGGAAAATCGCCCCCGGCTTTCTGCCGAAGAAATCCTTCGCACCATCGCCATCTTCCGCTTCATCAACCCAACTGCCAACATCCGTCTCGCTGCCGGGAGGAAGCTTCTGCACGACAACGGCGCTTCCGCCTTCCAAAACGGTGCTTCCGCCTCCATCACAGGAAACATGCTCACCACCTCCGGCACAACCATCAAGGAGGATATGGAACTTTTAAATAAACTTGGTTTGTCGAATAAGTGAAATATTCGCTATAACGCTCGGAAACATTTTTCTCACGCAATGATTGTGCTATACTATTCATACTGAAAGGGGTGATTCCCATATTCCAAGAGATGAGAAAACGAAACATAGTAATCCTTGCTACCGGCGGAACTATCGCCGGCAGTGCTGCTTCAGACACTGCCACCACCGGCTATGAAGCCGGTCCCATTGGTGTTGATGCGCTCATCAATGCAGTCCCCGAGGTCTCAGTCTGTGCCAATGTCAGAGGCGAGCAGATTGCATCCTTGGACAGCAAAGATATTGGCGATGACGTATGGCTGGCGCTCAGCAAAAGAGTAAACGAGCTGCTGGTCCGTGATGACGTGGATGGTGTCGTCATCACACACGGTACCGATACCCTTGAGGAAACCGCCTACTTCCTGAATCTCACTGTCAGGAGCACCAAGCCTGTAATCATGACCGGAGCTATGCGCCCGGCTACTGCCATCAGCGCGGACGGCCCTATGAACCTGCTGAACGCTGTGCGTTTGGCCGCCACCCCTGGGGCTGCCGACCGCGGTGTGCTGGTGTGCCTCAATGATCAGATTGACAGTGCCCGCAATGTCACCAAGACCCATACAACTTCCGTTGACACCTTCAAATCCCCCTTGGGCCCCATCGGCTTCATGAACGATGGCAAGCCCGCTTTCTACAACACCGTCGAACGACGCCATACCGGCCACACCGAATTTGATGTCACGGCTGTCACCAAGCTCCCCTATGTGAAGGTCATTTACGGTCATGCCAATGAAGACGCGCTCTTCGTGGACGCGGCCATCAATGCAGGCGTTAAGGGCATTGTATACGCAGGCACCGGCAATGGCAGCATCCACAAG
>DOYB01000217.1 GCA_003518745.1 Selenomonas sp.
ACAACAGCGTCATCGTAAAGGTCAAGAATGTGGACCTTGTCGGCAGGGTTATCGATACTGCTCTCCAAAGAGGCGCAAATCAAATCAATTCCCTGGAGTTCGGCATCTCAGACACCAAGTCCCTTCGCAAACAAGCACTCAACGCGGCCATACAGGATGCCCGTGAAAAGGCGGATATTCTTGCCTCCGGTCTTGGGCACCGTATCATTGGAATCCATCATGTGACAGAAAACACAGGCTCCTTCACAAGCAGACAGTTCGATTCTATGATGCTGGCCGCGGCCTCCAAGAACGCTGCCGTTCCAATCGAATCCGGTACCGTATCACTTGACGCAAATGTCCATATCGACTTCATATTAGACAAATAATGATGAGGAAAGAGTTACATGCAAAAGCCAAGATTACCTGCTATTGAATACATCCGGGGCATCTCCATGATGGGTGTCATAGGCATCCACGTGGGAGCCCAGTATCTGGAAAATCCTTCAGCAAATATACATTTAACTGCCCTTTTTGAGGTGGTCTCCCGTTTCAGCGTCCCAATTTTCTTCTTCATCTCCGCTTTCGGGCTTTTCTATCACTTGGATATGGAAAAGCCCTTTTCCTATGTGGAATTCATGAAGCGGAGGTTCCGCACCGTGCTGATTCCATATATCGTTTGGTCACTGTTCTACCTTATCCACGACGGCTGGTTCTATCAGGTGGGCTATCCCGCTCTCAGCTCCCTGCCGTGGATATTATTCTTCGGCAATGCCAAATATCAGCTTTATTTCCTGGTGATACTCCTCTGGTTCTACCTGCTGATGCCCCTTTGGATCGCCATTGTCAGGCGCATTGCATGGAAAGGCCTCGCCATGCTGCTGATACTTCAGATTGCCTTCAACTATTTTTCCAGCTACAATACAGACTTTCATCAATACATCTACAGCCTCCCCCAAGGAAGCTTCTTCCGGGATCTTCTTGAGTACAGGCTGAATTTCTGGGTATTCCACTATGTATTCATCTTCCTGTTGGGTGGATGGCTATCGGTACACTTCGAGCTTTTCCGCGCCATGATGAAAAAACACCGCCGTTTGATAACGGCGGGCTTCTGGATTTCAATGTTCTCTTTGCTGGGATATTATTACAAGCTGATCTTCATTACGGGCTACAACCAAATGGAGGCCATCTTCACCGCCCACCAGCTTAGTCCCGCCGGGGTATTCTACACCATTATGGCCTCCCTTTTCTTCTTCACGATATTTACCGATGGGAACTGGCCAAAATGGGTTCATTCTCTGCTTTCTCTGCTAGGAAGGCACTCATATTTTGCCTATCTTGCCCATCCCATAGCCATCACTTACCTAGGCACCATGCTGGCCTCCACCGGGCGTATAATGACTGCCCCCATAGCCATAGGCTTTTACTTTGCTGTGCTGATACTGGCTGTGCTCGGGGCAATAATCTGCAGGAGGATTGGGGAATACATTCCTCTCCTGAACCTGCTCACTATCGGAGTTCAGGCAAAGAAAAAAAACTCAACGAACTAAGGTATATCAGACAAGATTCTTTGGCATGGCCAACTTAAGGGCGGCGCCGATGGTTTCCGCGGGATGCAGGCGGATTCCATTGACCTCGCCGGAAAGCTGGTCATAATTTTTTACGGGAAGTATTACATTCTCAAACCCCAGTCGCTTTGCCTCCTGTATCCTTATGTCAGCCTGGCTCACGGCCCTGACCTCACCGGAAAGTCCCACCTCGCCGAAGACCACGGTCTTCGGCAGCAGCTGACGATTTGCAAAGCTTGATGCCATTGCCACGCATATCCCAAGGTCTGCAGCAGGCTCATCGATACGGATTCCTCCTGCCACCTTTACATAAACATCACAGGCACCGATGGAAAGGTGCACCCTCTTTTCCAGCACCGCCAGCAAAAGCTGTATCCGCTTTATATCCACCGCGTCCGAGGTACGTCTGGGTGGGATATACGGCGTAGGAGCAACCAGCGCCTGAAGCTCCACCAAAAGAGGCCTTGTGCCCTCCACTGTGGGAATAATTACTGTTCCTGAGTCCTGTTCACGCTCCGAAAGGAAGAGCTTCGAGGCATCAGGAACATCCACCAGACCCGCCTCACGCATCTCAAAGAGCCCTAGCTCATTGGTACTGCCGAAACGGTTCTTCACCGCCCTGAGTACCCTGTATTCAGCATTTCTCTCCCCTTCAAAATAGAGTACTGTGTCAACGATATGCTCCAGGACTCTGGGGCCTGCCAGATTCCCCTCCTTGGTCACATGACCAATCACAAAGGACGCGATTCCTTTCGATTTGGCAATCCTCAAAAGCTCCACCGCGCACTCCCTGACCTGTGAAACACTGCCCGGAGCGCTTTCTATAGCCGGCTTGAATACTGTCTGTATGGAATCGATGACCAGAAGGGCAGGATTGGTGTTAGTAATATGATTCTCAATGGTATCCAGATTCGTCTCACTGACCACCAGAAGCTCATCTGCCAGCGCACGAAGGCGGTCGGCTCTCATGCGCACCTGCCTCATGCTTTCCTCGCCTGTCACATAGAGCACCCGTCTCCCCTGCCGTGCCACATCGGCGCATACCCTCAGTGTCAGACTGGATTTCCCCACTCCCGGATCTCCCACAATCAGCACCATTGAACCGGGAATAACGCCGCCCCCCAGAACCCGATCCAGTTCTCCCGAACCCGTCCTGAAACGCGGCATATCCTCTACCTCCACCTTACCGATGGGCTGGGGCTTTACGGACTCTGACAGGCCTAGGCTCAAGCCCTTAGCAGGTTCGGGGGCCAGGATTTCCTCCACCATAGTGTTCCATTCACCGCAGCCTGGACACTTTCCCATCCATTTGGGCGCGTCGTAGCCGCAGCTTTGGCATACATATACGGTTTTTTTCTTTTTTGGCATCTTAAAACATCTCCAAAGGAATGAACCTTCATCAATTTTTCATTAATTAGGACAACCGATACACAAACAACGGCCGCCCCACGGTTCAAAATGCCACCTGCGGTACGGCGTGGGCGCCCTCATCCGCCGCAAAGGGAGCGATTGCCGTATAACCAAGCATACCGGCAACTATATTTCCCGGGAATGTGCCTATTGTCACATTGTAATCCCGTATAGCGTCATTGTAGTCCTTACGAGCTACGGCAATGCGGTTTTCCGAACCGGCAATCTCCCTCATCAGCTCCGTGAAATGCGCGTCGGACTTCAAAGTGGGGTAGTTCTCCGCCACGGCTATAAGGCGCCCCAAAGAACCTGTAAGCGCGGCATCTGCCGCTGCCATTTCCTCGGCAGTCTTCGCTCCCATTACGCCGGCTCTTGCCGCCGTCACTTCATTTAGAACCTTTTCCTCATACTGCATATAACCCTTGACAGTAGATACCAGATTGGGAATCAAGTCGGCCCGCCGCTGGATTTGGCTTTCAACCAGTCCATATTGAGCGTCAACCTCGATTCTCGCGCTCTTTACGCTGTTGTACAGCCCTACGCCGCCAACCAGAGAAAGGACGGCTAAAATAACGATAATTATTAATGCGTTCTTCATAATTAGTTCCTCCATGCTATGTACTCATTCCGTTCCTCATCACCATTGCCAATACCTGCCTGCCCCTTAATGATTCTGCAAAACGGTTTTAACCCAAACTAATTCTAACATAAGGATGAATTGTTTTCCATGCTGCTGTCTGAATATTTTCCAAATCTGCAAATATTCCCTGCCCCATGTCTTGAGATTTTAATTTAATCATTGTCAAGCAAAATCCATAAGGTTATAATTAATCAGTGAACCCAATTTAGTATTCTAAAACAGGAGGTCTTATTGTGGAAGCAAATCGCGTTTACAATTTCAACCCCGGACCGGCAACACTGCCCTTGGAAGTGCTCAAGGAAGCGCAGGCTGAATTCCTGAATTTCAATAACAGTGGAATGTCCATTCTGGAAATCAGCCACCGTGCAAAACAGTATGATGAGATACATAACAGGGCAAAAGCCGACATTAAGGAGCTCATGGGGCTCGGAGATGACTATGATGTTCTGTTCATTCAGGGAGGCGCCAGTCTCCAGTTCGATATGATTCCAATGAATTTCGCTTCAAAGGAGCATCCCGGCAACTATGTGCTTTCCGGCAGCTTCGCCTCCAAGGCATATAAGGAAGCCCAGCTCATGGGAGTAGGTGAGGTTGCCGCTTCCAGCAAGGATGTGGAATTCCGCCACATTCCCACTCAGGATGAGCTTAAAATCAACCCCGACGCCGCATATGTTCATCTTTGCTACAACAACACCATTTACGGGACCGAATTCCACTATGTACCTGACACCAAGGGCGTTCCCCTCTTCGCGGATATGTCCTCCGACATGCTGTCCCGCCCCATCGACTTCAAGAAGTTCAGCTTCATCTACGCCGGTGTTCAAAAGAACCTTGGCCCCGCGGGCGTAGTACTTGTAGTCGCGAAGAAGTCCTTTATTGAAAAGAGTCCCGAGACTCTCCCCGTCATGCTTCGCTATGACACCTTCTACAGCAAGAATTCCCTCTATAACACGCCCCCTGCCTTCTGCATCTACATGGTAGGCAAGGTTGCCGCGTGGATCAAGGCGCAGGGCGGGCTTGCCGTCATGGAGGAGCGCAACCGCAAGAAGGCCGCGCTGGTCTATGATGCCATCGACAACTCCAATGGCTTCTACCGCGGCCACGCTGACAAAGACAGCCGTTCCCTCATGAACGTCACCTTCCGTCTTCCCTCTGAGGAGCTTGAAAAGAAATTCGCCGCGGAGGCCCTTGAGCACAAGCTCAGCGGTGTAAAGGGCCATCGCTCCGTTGGCGGAATGCGCACCTCAATCTACAACGCAATGCCCTACGAGGGCTGCCTTGCTCTTGCTGAATTCATGGAGAAATTCCGCAAGGCAAATTCCTGATAACCATAAACCATTCACAAACAACAAAGCGAGACACCATCACCGGATGTCTCGCTTTGTTGTTTTATTCAGATCGAAAGGACTCTTCAAATTCCTCCACCGCTGCGCGAAGCGCTGAACCATCAAAGCCCTTCTGATACAGGAACTGCATCATTTTCCTCGTGTCCTGTGGCTTTCGGAACTTTAGGCCAAGGCACTTCAACGCCGCGGCCTTTTCCCTTTCGAAAATATCCCGTGGCACGCATTCCTTCACAAGTGAACTATCAAACCCGCGCTGCATGAGCTTCACGCAGATTTGCTTGACGGAGCTGCGGCTCTCCTCGTACAGGAATCGGAACTGCCGCTCACAGGCTTCCCTGTCATCCAGATAGTGACGCTCCTTCAAATAGTCCAGAGCGCTCCGGACTTCTTCCTCCTCATAACCACGCCGCTGGAGCTTTTCCCTAAGGCGCTGCTCGCTTTGCTCCTGACGGGCCAAAAGGTCGGTCGCCTGCATAAGCGCTGTTTTCTCAGGCTTCCTTTCCATCAGACTTTCCATTGGCCTTTCCGGAAGCCTTCTCCGGAGCAGCTTCCTGTGCCTCAGCTTCCTCCGGCGCATTGTTTCCCATCAGCTTTTCCCTTATCTTAGCCTCAATTTCCTGAGCCAGCTGCGGATTCTCCTTAAGGGCGGCCTTGGCATTCTCCTTGCCCTGTCCAAGACGGGAACCCCCATAGGAGAACCATGCGCCGCTCTTTTCAACAATATCCAGTTCCACAGCCATGTCCACAATGCTTCCCAGCTTTGAGACTCCCTCGCCGTACATTATGTCGAACTCCGCCTGTTTGAAGGGAGGAGCCACCTTGTTCTTGACTACCTTGACACGGGTGCGGTTGCCGATAACATCCTGTCCCTGTTTGATGCTGTCAATGCGCCTTACATCCATTCGCACAGACGCGTAGAACTTCAGCGCACGGCCGCCTGTAGTGGTCTCTGGATTGCCAAACATGACACCAACCTTTTCACGAATCTGATTGATAAAAATCGCAACCGTGCCCGACTTGCTGATAATACCTGTGAGCTTTCTCATTGCCTGACTCATCAAACGGGCATGGAGTCCCACATGAGAATCGCCCATTTCTCCCTCAATTTCAGACTTAGGCACCAGCGC